>JANWVW010000100.1 GCA_025056095.1 Bacteroidia bacterium | reverse complement strand
GTTTCAGAGATCCCTTGCGTGAGGCATGCGAAGGGTGGGCGTTAGCCCAGTGCGTAGCGAAGCGAAGCACCGAAGCGTTAGCGTAGCCCGTAGCACGCCGACCTTGTGGGCATGAGCGTAGCGAAACGCCCACAAGGACACGCCCAAAAGAAAAAATAAAAAAGTTTAATTTTTTGAAATTTATGCAATAGCATACAATTTATCTAAAACAGTTTTCATGGAGGATTCATTGTCAATCAAGACATTACGTGTGCCATCTGAATTGGGGCTACTTACTACCTTGATTTTCTCTAAATACTGCAACAACCTACTTGCCCTTTGCTCGGTTAATCGCAGCCTTTTTTGAATAAAGGACACCTCGCAGTTTTGAGCTTGTACTATCAAAGTAATAGCATCTACCACCAAAGAAAGCGGAAGTCCGTCAGGAATGCGAAAATCTACATTAGTCCAATCCATGTCATGAGAAGAAGTTTTCGTGCTGTTTTCTTTGAAGGTAGCAGATTGTTCAGGTAGCCAATATACTTCCTCTAACTCCTCCGACCTTTGACTTTTTATGTTCTGGTTAATGTTGGTTATCTCACTATCGTAGACCTTCGGACATTCTAAACGTATCATTTGATTAGCTACGCAAAGTAAAACATCACTGTCATCTAAAAGTAGAGATGCATAAGGTTGTCCAATAATCTGCTCTGAAAACAAGGCATCGGTTTTGTGTAGCAGAATTGTAGAAAAATACTTCTTTATGTGAGGAGGAAGCAAATAACAGTGCTTAGCTTCAACGGATATAACTATATGAATACCTGCAGCATGGGCATCTTGCAAAATGGCATGCAATAGATTTTCAGTTTCTGGCTTTGCATCTTTGATGCTTGTCCAATTGTAGATACATACAATTAGGTAAGGGATAATGTTGTCATACTTTTCATTGTATTCTTCAATATTCTTACAATGTTTGGATTGTAGTTTAGTGATTCGGTGAGTTATCTCATCTAGCAGGGATTGTAAAACTTGTGAAGCTTTATCAGAGGTGTTAGCAATAGGCGTATCGCTATTTTTTAGCATGGCAAAGAATTGCCATTGGATAGGAGTATACTGTGTGAATTCAGTAGTTTGAGTGTCTATAAAGACAAATTTAATCTGTTGTGGCGTTTTAGAAAGTAGGCAAGATACTATCAAAGCGTGGAAATTGCGTTCTACTTGACTGTTATTACCAATGAAAAGCAAGTGCTGATGTTTGGCTAAATCTACTACTAAGGGTAGGTTATCTTCACTT
Source organism: Bacteroidia bacterium (assembly GCA_025056095.1). NCBI lineage: Bacteria > Pseudomonadati > Bacteroidota > Bacteroidia > Bacteroidia bacterium. Next base: position 8,990 of record JANWVW010000100.1, on the reverse strand, counting down.
ATTCCCAAAGCAATAGGTAAAACTTGACTGCTCTGCAAAAAAGAGGAAGTATTAGCGACATTGTTGAAATTAATTTTAGCTCGTTTTTCATTCGGTATTTGAATAATAATTGGGGCATCTTTTGCACTTGTGGAAACTTGAACTATCGCATTTTCATCTAAAAATAACTTTTGAATATCTGCTTTTTTTTGTAAAATGTCCGAAAGAGGTATGCTGGGTTCGGGATAAAGTTCAAATTTAGTAATGGATGGGGCAATAATGTACTGCACGTCCACTATTTTCAAGCTCAAACTTTCTAATACTTTGATAATTTTAATCACTTTTGAGTTTATTTCTGACTGTGTAACGTGATTTTCTCCAAGAATAGCACTATGAAGTACCATGACAGAGGGTTTTTGATATCCCTTATGAGTAGTAGGGGGAATGATAACATTATTATGCACATCCGAAGTAGTATTTTTCATGCGTGGGTTAATTCCATTTGAAGAAAGCGCATCTTTTCGGTTAGTTTGAGTTTCGTCTGTTTTTTGTTTTGTATTTTTATCGGTATCTTTTACAAACTGAAATACAGTCTTCATTACAAGCTTAAAGTCCACATTGAAAAATAAGAATATACCTAAAATGAGCAACCAAAGCACAATAGCCCCTGCATTACCTACACTTCTTATAATAGCCGTGTTAAGGGCTTTGCCTAAACCTCCCCCCAGCTCAAACCACTGATGAGTAGTAATATACAAAACACAACTCAAAAAACAGGATAGCCAAAACGCTGCAAAAAGGACATACTTAAAAAGATTTACATTGAATCCTGTCCATATTCGTAATCGTTTTATTCCAAAGTAAATACAGTACAAAGCAAATAAGAAACTACTATATCCAAACCACTCACGAATAAAATAATAAGCTAACACTGCACCCATTATGCCTAGCCAATTTTCTGCATATTCTCTAAAAGGGGTAATACCTAAAATTCTTAATAAACCTGCATTTTGGGCGATATTTTGGTCTGCTTTACCTGTTCCATAGATATGTGAGATAAATGCTACAAATAGAAATCCTCCCACGAAAGTAGAGAGTATACCTATGAGCATTCTAATTTGATACTTGTTGAGAAAGTCCAATACAGGGCTTTTAGATTCTACTGCATTGCGCTCGGGGCGATCTTGTGGCTTATTTTCTATATTCAGGGGTGTGTTAGCATTCTTATTTTCGGGCTTAATGTAGGTATTTCTATATTTTTTTGTCATTGGCATTGATTAAATAATATGCTTTCAGTTGCAAATTAACAAAAAACGAAAAAACTACACTGTAATTTTTTCCTCATATTTTTTGACCACAGCATGTAATTCTAACAAAGGTTTTAGAAATTCCTCTAATTGAGATAAAGGTAATTGACTAGCAGCATCGCATAAGGCTTCAGCAGGACAAGGATGTGTTTCTATAAACAATCCATCAATTCCTGATGCAACGCCTGCCCTGGCTAATGTTCCTAAAAACTCTCTATTCCCTCCCTTAGGGTCTGCGCTTGGAATACCATACCTGCGAATAGAATGCGTTACATCAAAAACAACAGGATACCCAATTTGATTAAGATGATAAAAGCTCCTTGGATCAACTACCAAATCATTATATCCAAATGTATAACCTCTTTCTGTAAGGATAATTTTGGTGTTTCCTGACTGCTCACATTTTTGAACAGGTTTAATCATGTTATCAGGTGCTAAAAATTGCCCATGCTTCAAGTTAATTACTTTACCTGTTTTGGCTGCTGCTACGGTCAAAGTAGTCTGCATGCATAAATATGCTGGGATTTGAATAACATCTAAAACTTCTGCTGCAGCATCAACTTGTTCAGGATAATGTACATCAGAAAGTACAGGTATATCAAAAGTTTGTTTTATTTTTTGTAGGAGTTTTAATCCTTTTTCTAATCCAGGACCTTGATAGTACTCTAAACTACTGCGATTGTCTTTTTGAAATGATGACTTGAAAATAAGGGGAATATCTAGTTTTTCACTAATCTTTTTCAAACTTTCCGCAGTCTGCATCATCAAAGGCTCACTTTCTATCACACAAGGACCTGATATAAGAAACAACTTATCCGCTCCACAAGCAATATTACCTACTTGTACAATTTTTTTAGCCATATTACAAAATTACAAAACTTGATGTTATTTGCTGTAAAAAGTTCTGATGATTATTTACAATAATTTTGTAGAGAGCACAAGTCTTTTTAATATTGCTTTGTATGAAAACAGTTCCAAATGTGGATCTTGCTGATTTTCTAAGTGGAGATCCGCAAAGAAAGCAAAAATTCGTAGAAGAGATAGGAAATGCCTATCGCGAAGTAGGTTTTGTTACAGTAACCAACCACGGCATTGATCAAGAACTAATCAAAAAGTTATACGAGCAAGTCATTGCCTTTTTCAATTTACCGCTTGAAGTAAAAAAGAAATATGAAATAGAAGCGCTAGCAGGGCAGAGAGGATACACTTCATTTGGTAGAGAACATGCCAAAAACTCCACAGTTCCTGACTTAAAAGAATTTTACCATGTTGGACAAGAAGTAACAGATGATGACCCCATTAAAAACGAATATCCTGCTAATATTTTTCCTGATGAAGAGCTACCTGAATTTAGAACAGTAACTTTATCTATTTACCGTCAGTTTGAAAATACTGGGCGATATATACTTAGAGCACTAGCACTATACCTTAAACTAGATGAGTTTTACTTTGACAAGCACATTCATAACGGCAATAGTATTCTTAGACCTATTCATTATCCACCTATTGAAGGGGATATTCCTGAGGGTGCAGTGCGGGCAGCAGCTCATGAAGACATTAACTTAATTACTTTACTCATTGGAGCCTCAGCCGAAGGATTAGAAGTGCTTACTCGTTCAGGAGAGTGGATACCTGTAACAGTTTTACCTAACCAGATTGTAGTTAATGCAGGGGATATGTTGCAGCGGTTATCTAATAATGTTATTCGTTCTACAACACACAGAGTAGTTAATCCACCCAAGGAGCTGCTCAAAACTTCGCGGTATTCTATTCCTTTCTTTTTACATCCTCGTTCAGATATGGATTTGAGTTGTTTACCTCATTGCATTACACCTGATAATCCCAAGCAATATCCTGATATTACAGCAGGTGAATATCTTAATGAACGATTGGTAGAGTTAGGGCTTAAAAAGTAGCATATCAAAGTTTGTATTTTAAGGGATACATTTTTGGGCGACCTGCTACGCAGGTCGCCCAAACCTTCAAAAGACTTTTTCAAAATAACTTATATATCAAATTTAATTCCCTGCGCAAGAGGTAATGAAGTACCCCAATTGATCGTATTAGTTTGTCTGCGCATGTAAGCTTTCCAACTATCTGAACCTGATTCTCGCCCTCCACCTGTTTCTTTTTCACCTCCAAAAGCACCCCCAATTTCCGCTCCCGAAGTACCAATATTCACATTGGCAATTCCACAATCTGAACCTACATGACTTAAAAACAACTCTACTTCACGTAAATTGAGAGAAAAAATAGCAGAAGATAAACCTTGTCTTACCCCATTTTGAATAGCAATAGCTTCCTCTATGGTTTGATATTTGAGCAAATATAAAATGGGTGCAAAAGTTTCTTCTTGTACAGTTGGATAGTGATTTTCAGCTTCAACCAATGCAGGTCTGACGTAAGTTCCTGTTTCATAGCCTTTTCCTGTAAGTACTTCACCGCCGTATATTAACTTACCTCCTTCTTTTTGAACATTTTCAAGTGCTTTCTGCATATTTTCAACGGCTTGTTTATCAATCAAAGGTCCTACTAAAATTCCTTCTTCAAGGGGATTTCCAATCGGAAGTTGTTGATAAACTTTGATAAGTCTTTGCTTAACCTCTTCGTAAATACTTTCGTGGATAATCAACCTACGTGTGCTAGTGCATCGTTGTCCTGCGGTACCTACAGCTCCAAATACTACCGCCCTGATAGCCATATCTAAATCTGCGTGTGGAGTAATAATTACTGCATTATTTCCACCGAGTTCTAATAAACTTCTGCCTAATCGTTCAGCTACGGCTTTGCCCACGGCTATTCCCATACGTGTAGAACCTGTGGCAGAGATTAAAGGTATTCTTCGGTCTTTTGCCATGATATCGCCTATTTGTCTATTTCCGATGATAAGGTTAAATATACCTTCGGGAAGGTTGTTTTTAAGCAGTACCTCTTTGAGGATATTTTGAACAGCAATAGCTGACAAAGGCACTTTAATAGAAGGTTTCCATACGCATACATTTCCGCACACTGCGGCTATCATAGCATTCCAGGACCAAACCGCCACGGGAAAATTAAAAGCAGAAATAATTCCTACTATTCCCAAAGGGTGCCATTGTTCATACATTCTGTGTTGAGGTCGTTCAGAGTGCATGGTCAATCCATACAGTTGGCGAGATAAGCCTACGGCAAAATCACATATATCTATCATTTCCTGCACTTCGCCTAAACCTTCTTGGTAAATTTTTCCCATTTCATAGCTAACTAAGTAACCTAAATCCTCTTTGTATTCACGAAATTTATCACCTATTTGTCGTATAATTTCTCCTCTTTTGGGTGCAGGAACTATGCGCCAGTATTCAAAAGCTTTTTGAGCTGTTTGAATGATGTATTCATAATCTTGTACAGAGCAAGTATTAACCGCTGCTATGCGCTCTCCATCCACAGGGGATTTGATGACGATAGGTTCTGCATTATTATCGTGTGCCCAATTAACACCTGTGCTAGCTGCGGCGTTAATTTCTTCAATGCCCAATCGGTGTAAAACTTGTTTGATGTTTTTCATAGCGCTTGCAATTTAATAAGAATTGTTAGTATAAATGTGTTTTTAGTTACACTGTGGTAAAAAAGTCAAAATTTCTGCTTCAATTTTGGATTACTGTATTAGTTTTCAAAAGAAAATTTGATTTTTTTGGGCGTGCCCCTTGCTGACGCAAGGGTCGGGGCATTCCGCACTACGCTTCGCTTCGGTGCTTCGCTAACGCTACGCACTGCCTAACGGCATGCTCCATGCCCCTCACGCAGATGACCTGTGCCATTATGTCTTTACCTTGTTTAAGCCTGAAGTACAAGCACTTACAAGCTAAAATTTTGCATAAGATGCAGAGAAATGGATTTTTCAGAGATTCGTTGCGTGAGGCATGCGGAGGGTGGGCGTTAGCCCAGTGCGGAGCACAGCGTAGCACCGAAGCGTGAGCGTAGCCCGAAGCACGCCGACCTTGCCCACACAAGCACAGCGAAGTGTGGGCAAGGGCACGCCCAAAAAATTAAAATTTAACCTTCCTTGCAAAATAGTCCTAACATACCTAGCTTGAAATATTCGCAGGCGATTTCATAATCCAAAAGTTATTGTAGCCCTCTCCTACAATGAGCTCAATTTTCTGCTCTTGTGCCAACTGCAAAATGGCTAAAAATGTAAATAAGACAAAAAAACGATTAGAATTGATGCTGATAATCTGCACAAAAGAAAGCTTTTGATATTGACCCAACTGAGCATTGAGAAACTCTATTTGAGTTTCAATAGTATAGGGGTACTGCTCTATCGTATGCGGCACAATGTTTTTCTGCAAATGATGCTTTTCTAACAACCTTTTGTAAGTTTTTAGTAAAGTGTACAAATTAACAGGAAGTAGCTCCTCTTCGGGGGTAATTGTATTTTTTAAAAACTCTTGCTCCTTTTGAACAAAACCTCGGCTGAATTGCTCTAAACGAATACTTTCTAAAAGTTGAAGTTCCGCAACCGCTACTTTGTAACGCTTGTATTCCAATATGCGATTGACTAACTCTTCACGGGGATCTACTTTTTCACCTTTTTCATTTACGTTCAATCTTGGAATAAGCATCTTTGCTTTGATAGACATAAGCGTAGCCGCTACAATCATAAACTCGGCTGCTAGCTCTATATCCTTTCGTTCCATTTCTTGAATGTAGGCTAAAAAGTCGTTAGTCAGTTTATGAATCGGAATGTCATAAATATCTAACTCATCTCTCTCTATAAAAAAAAGCAGTAAGTCAAAAGGACCTTCAAAGACAGGTAGAGAGATTTTATAGTTCATACTTATGCAAAGATAAAGCAATAAGTTTTTGGACTACTTGCCAATAACTGAAATGCTAATACTTCGTTCTTTCTGATAAGCAGTCAGAGGGTAGTATTTTCAAGATTGGATATCTGTATGTGAATAAGGTTTAATTTTGTACAAGTTATGATTTATTTAGCTCGCCCTAATTTATCAGGTAGAGAATGGGAATATGTAAAAAAGTGCTTAGATGAAAATTGGATATCGGTAGCAGGCGAATTCGTTCCACAGTTTGAGCAAAAAATAGCCGAATACTGCCAAGTAAAATACGCTGTGGCAACTTCATCGGGTACGGCAGCACTGCACATTGCTATGAGAGTTTTAGACATAGGTCCACAAGATGCGGTTATAGTACCTACGCTTACTTTTGTAGCCACAGTTAATGCTATTTGTTATACAGGGGCTTCACCAATTTTTATGGATGTTTGCTCTGAGACTTGGCAAATGAATATTGAGCTAGTGGAAAATTATTTATCTCATCACACTTACTACAAAAGCGGCTTTTACTATGATAAGACTACGCACAAAAAAATTAAAGCTATTTTGCCTGTCCATGTATTAGGTAATATGCCTGACATGAAAAGTATTGAAAGAATAGCTCAAAAATACAATTTAATAGTTATCGAAGACGCCGCAGAAGCTTTGGGCAGTAGTTATTTTAACCATAAAGCAGGAAGTTTAGGTAAAGTGGGTATTTTTAGTTTCAATGGTAATAAAATTGTTACTACAGGTGGAGGAGGCATGCTGCTTACCGAAGACTACGAAATTGCTAAACATGCAAGACACTTAATCCACCAAGCTAAAATCAACGGGCGAGAATATATTCACGATGAAATAGGCTATAACTATCGGTTATTAAACATATTAGCTGCCATTGGCTTGGCACAGTTAGAGCAGCTGCCTTTTTTTCTTGAAAAGAAAAAGCAAATTTTCGGGTTTTATTGCCAAGAGTTGAAAGAAATAGGGTTTATACCTTTCTCTCTTACGCAGGGGGTCGAATGCAATTATTGGCTATCTACTTTTATTATTCCCTCTAATGTAGATAAAGAAAACCTGTTAGACTTTTTATATCAAAATGGGATAGAAGCACGCAGCTTTTGGAAACCTATGCATACGCTTCCTATGTTTTCGCGTTTTAAGTATTTTACTTATGAAAATGTAGCACAGTACATTTATCAGAGAGCGATTAGCTTACCTTCTAGTACAGACATTGACTTGCAAGATCTGCAAAAAGTGGTTAGTAAGATAAAAGAGTTTGTAGATATATGCGTGGATTAGCTTAGTATATTTTGCCCTATGGGACAAGAGAGACATTTTTTGTGTTCGCAATAATTTTTGTATAAATGTATCCAAACTTGGGTGTCGTGGGCTTGCTTTAAAGATACGCCTAAATTTTTCCACTTTTGAGTAATGTGATTTTCTTCGGGTTCTATTTCTCGGTATAAATTCAATATGCTTTGGGCTTTGAAAGGGTGGTGATATTGATAGTACAGAAATTGAACAGGTAAAATAGTGTTGATAAGCATAATGTTAATTGCAGTTTTACCTAAGGTTTTAACCTTTGGTTGCGAAATTTTTTCAAAGGTGTAATGTGTGTCCCAAAAAGTGTGGGAAGTAGATATTTTTTCAAAAGTTTCGTGCCATTCTTTTACACTTTTAATCTGAAAGCCATTTTGAATAAGATGAGAATGGCGATGAAGTATTTTAGCAATTATCATTAAGCGAATGGTTGGAAAATTAGCAGGGCGTATGCCTCCCCATTGTAAGGGGTACAGACTTATTGCACTAAGTGTGTGCTTATTTTTTAGAAGCTCCCACTTTTGTTTAAGATTCAAGTAGTACGGTTCTTGTATCTTTTGGTGCTCTAATAAACCTGCCACGCCAAATAAAAGGGCTTCTAGGTCTTCCAAGTTTCGTTGATATTTGAGGATGAGTTTGAAGGGTAATTTTTGAGCAATCTCTTTGAAAGACTCTACATTTTTTTCATAACCAAAACCTTGTATAAAGGCTATCCAGAACGTATTTTGCCAGTCTAAATAAGACTGATGCTGTTGATAAAATTGTTGGCTTTTTTCTATCAAGCGTTCCATGAGTAGAACTTCGTTATGGTCATTAGGTAGGTAGGAAGGGTCAAATAATTTTTCACAAGGGATAAAAGAATAGCTTTTTTGCATTTGTTGGTAGGTTTGGATAAGTGAATCTCGGACATACTTTTTAAGGTTGAGAGTAGGTACAAAAGTATTATCAGCACGATAAATAGGAGGTATTTTGTGGTTTTCTTCAAATATTACGTGTAAAATGACGTTATTATACTTTGGGTTAAGGTGGTGCTTGTGAAGTTCCCAGTTTTGTTGCAAAACGTCAATTTCTACGCTTCCTGCCCACAGATAACCATTTATACGTATGCGTGCATCTAAAAAATCTGGACCTTCTGCGGAATTAGTGCGCCCTACTTCCACAATTTCAATAGGCTGATTATCTTCGGTAAGCAGTTGAGAGGTATCAAATTTTTTGTGTTTCCAAATGTACGCCAAAAGAGTTTCAGAAATTTGACTCATAGTTTGTTTTGCATAGCAGTAAAGCAATTTACTAAAAAAACAAGGTTAAAAAATTTAATTTGTAGGATACGCAGAGGACAAACACAACATAAAAACTCATTCTTTTGTAGCTTATGCAAAGTTTTAGTTTGTAAAAGGTTGTGTTTCAGCCTTAAACAAGGTAAAGACATGACTTACCAAGGTAAACTGCGTGAGGCATGCGAAGGGCAAGCCGTCAGGCTTGGTGCGAAGCGAAGCGCAGCACCGAAGCGTCAGCGCAGCCCGTAGCACGCCGACCTTGCCCACACAAGCGCAGCGAAGTGTGGGCAAGG
>JANWVW010000099.1 GCA_025056095.1 Bacteroidia bacterium | reverse complement strand
GCGATAGCGTAGCCCGTAGCACGCCGACCTTGTGGGCATGAGCGCAGCGAAACGCCCACAAGGGCACGCCCAAAAAATTATCAATACTTCATTTCTCAAAATCAAATCCTACAAAAAAGTTATCAAAAACTTGACAATCTTCTAAAAATATACTTAATTTAACCTCTCTAAGTTGAACTTGTGCTAGAAGCAACATTAGAAGAATTGCAGCCTCAACTACAAATACCTCCTGCCGAAGTGAGTGTAATAGGGGTACAGACTTCTTTTACTCTACCACATTTTGCATGGTGTGTAGGCAATTGCCTATCCCTTCGTTTTAGATATGACATTTTGCGGGAAAAATTTATAGGCTTTAATGACCTCAAAAAGTACAAAAAATGGAATTTGTTAGGCTATCCTATTCATGAAGAGTTTGAAACCTACATTGCTTTTCCTGACGTTACAGAACCTAACAAAATTATTGCTATTACTCGAAACTATGAGTGCAAGCAGAATAAACACTTTTTTCCACAATACAAAGAGCAGGATTATTTTATTTTTTTGTACAGCATGCCTTTGGCGGAAGTTTATGATAAAATTGACAAAGCTATCTGTAACACCTGCTTAACTCTAATCAGTCTGTAAAAAATTACTTTTTGTCTATTTTTGTGCTTGTTTAACAAGACATTGCTTTGAATAATACTTTTTTCAATTCATTTTTGTTATTTGCAAGCGTATGAAAAAGCCGACCATATTAGTCTGCAATGACGATGGTATCCTTGCACCGGGTATTATTGCTTTGGCTACTGCAATGAAAGAAATAGGGGAAGTAGTAATTGTTGCACCAGATAGCCCTCAAAGTGGAATGGGACACGCTATTTCTATCACTAAGCCATTGCGATTAGAAAAGTGCACGTACAAAGATGAATTTTGGGGCTGGCAATGTTCAGGTACTCCTGCGGATTGTGTCAAATTAGCACGCCAAGTAATTCTTAAAAGAGAACCTGATATTTTAGTTTCAGGTATCAATCACGGCTCAAATGCGTCCGTAAATGTGCTATATTCGGGTACTATGTCCGCAGCTATGGAAGGCGCTTTGTTTCATATTCCTTCTATTGGTTTTTCTTTATGCGATTATTCTTATGATGCCGATTTTTCGGCTTCTATGGAAATAGCTAAAATTATAGTACGAGAAACATTGCGTAAAGGTATGCCCAAAGGGACGCTTCTCAATGTCAATATTCCCAAAGGACCTCTATCTGAAATAAAGGGAATTAGGATTACTCGCCAAGCTGAAGCTCGTTGGACAGATGAAATTAACGAACGCATAGATCCCTACCAACGCCCATACTATTGGTTAATGGGAACTTTTGAAGTCTTAGACCACGGCGATGATACGGATTTACATGCTTTGGAGCATAATTATGTGTCAGTTTGTCCTATTACGTATGATTTTACCGCACATCATGTTAAGCAAGAACTTGCTCAATGGGATTTAAGTATAAGGTAGGTTCTTTCTCATTTTTTTCTGACCTTTTTTAGTAGCAGCAAGTTCATGGGATTATTTTCTAAGCCCTCAACATTTTTCTGTAAAATCCTTACTACTTCATCAAAATAAATAGGGATAATGGGTAGTTCTTGAGCAAGAATATCTTCCATTCGGGCGTATAAAAGCGATCTTTGCTGCTGGTTTTTAGTATTGAGCGCCGCTTCAAAATCACGGTCAAAGTCTGAATGTGTGAAGTGAGTTGTATTTGGTCCCGCAGGGGAATGATATTTTGAATACAGTAAAGCCATATAGTTTTCTGGATCAGGATAATCGCCTATCCAAGAAGCTCTAAAAATAGCTGCCTTACCTGAATAGACCATTTCTTGGTGAGTAGCAAAGTCGTTGAGGATAATTTTTACAGAAAGCCCTAACTGTTGCCATTGGCGCTGGATATACTCTGCTAGCTCTGCATAGGTTTTATTTGTGTACAAAGTAATTTCTTTCGGCTTTTGCTTTAAAGTACTGAACTTTAATTTAGCTTTGTTTAAATCAAATGTGTAATGTTCATGCCCTTGATATTTGAAGTAAGGCATACCATCAGGTATTAGTCCTGTGGCAGGTTTGCCAATTCCTTTTTTTAGATATTTAACAATACTGTTTCTGTCTATACTCATGCTCAAAGCTGCTCGCAAATTTTTATTGTATGTATGCGTATCATATCGTATGCCTATGTACTCTGTATTTAGATAAGGGGACTTTTCTATCTTGAAACGTGCAGTAAAGTCAGCTAAAAAATTACCTTCTTTGTCTATTATTTCGTGTCTAAAACTTTCATCTATTCCTGATATAAAGTCAATTTTTCCTTGCTTGAAAGCTAAAAATTCGCTCATTTTATTGCGTATAAAACTCACTTCTACGGCTTTTAGATATGGCAATGGTCTTCCTTGACTATCTTTTTCGTGATAGTAGGGATTTTTATGCAAGACTAGTCTTACACCTTCTTTCCAAAATTTGAACACAAAAGGTCCTGTTCCAATGGGATTTTTTCGAAAATCTTTTCCGTAGTGTGCTACAATTTCATGCGGAACAATATATGCGTATGGCATGGTCAATAAGTATAAAAAAGGCGGATAGGGCTTAATTAAATGAATTTGAAAAATAGTATCGTTGATTACCTTAAAGCCTGTAATTTCATTTGCTTTTCCATTTTGAAACTCGTTTATACCTTTTATTTTACCGTTAAAAATCCAAGATCCCGAAGATGCAGTTTTGGGATCGGCAATGCGTGTGAAGCTATACTTAACGTCATACGCTGTAAATAAGCGGGTAGAGTCTTTTCCAAAAAGTGGATGCTTATGAAAATAGACATTACTTTTTAGATAAAAAGTATAGATAGTCAATGAACTATCTATTTGCCAATGAACAGCTAAGTTAGGTTGAAGGTTGAGTTGCTCGTCAAGTTGTAATAGTCCGTCAAAAATTTGTCGGGTTGCCCAAATGATAGCCATATTTTTGGCATAAGCTGGGTCAAGTGTGGTTAAACCTTCCCCTTGATTGTACCTAAAAATTTCTTTTTCTATGTTTTTTGAGGGCTGGCAAGCTTGGTAAAGTATGCAAAAACTAAAAATAAAAATTATGCTTTTGAAAGGCATCAAAATACCTAAATACTTTGAGCAAAGACAAATATATCACTCATCAGCAAATTTTGACACATCTGAATTCAAATTTGCTGTAATTTTACCTCATGAAAAGATACGAACCCCTTCCTGCATCATTATTTATTGATAATAGAAGACGTTTTTGCCAATACCTTGAACCTAATAGCATGGCTATTTTTATGGCAAATGAGCTTTTCTTAAAAAATGCTGATGCAACTTATACTTTTAAGCAAAACAGTAATTTGTACTACTTGACAGGTATAGACCAAGAAGAAACGGTACTCATTTTATACCCTGATCACCCCAATCCTGATTTGCGCGAAGTGCTATTTATACGAAAGACCAATAAAGAAATAGAAATATGGGAAGGGCACAAATATACCCAAGAAGAAGCACGGACTGCATCAGGTATTGAAAACGTACAATGGACAGAGCAATTAGAAGCTTTTTTGTATCCTATGCTGCACTTGTGTGAAAATGTATATTGGGATTTTAATGAACATGACCGAGATAGTGCTAAAAGTATTACAAAAACCCATTACTTTGCTCAAAAAATAAGAACGCTTTATCCTGCACATACTTACAAGCGCAGCGCTCCTATACTCAATCGTCTGCGTATGATAAAATCCGAACCTGAAATTGAAGCTATTAAAAAAGCCATACAAATAACAGAAAAAGCTTTTCGTAGAGTAATCAAGTTTATCAAACCTGGGGTTACTGAATATGAAATAGAAGCAGAAATTACGCATGAGTTTATTCGCAATCGTGCTAATGGGCATGCTTATGACCCCATTATAGCTGCAGGCAAAAACGCATGTGTTTTACATTATGTTGCCAATTCTCAAACCTGCCAAGCAGGTGAAGTAGTGCTAATGGATTTCGGAGCATGTTATGCTAACTATAATGCTGATTTAACCAGGTGCTTACCTGTCAGTGGTAGATTTACAAAGCGCCAAAAAGAAGTCTATAATGCTGTGCTATCGGTTATGAAACAAGCTAAAAACCTGCTTAAACCAGGAAATACCATTGATAAATACCATGAACAAGTAGGAGAGATAATGACCGAAGAACTGCTCAAATTAGGTTTGCTGACTACAGATGAAATTAAACAACAAAATCCAAAGCAGCCCGCGTATAAAAAGTATTTTATGCATGGCACTTCTCACCATTTAGGACTAGATGTTCATGATGCTAACTATAAATACCTACCTATGCAGCCTGGTTTTGTGTATACCTGCGAACCTGGTATTTACATTCCCGAAGAAGGCTTGGGAATTCGTTTAGAAAACAATATACTGATTACTGAAAACGGTAACATAGATTTAATGGCAAGTATTCCGATAGAGGTAGAAGAGATTGAGAGTCTTATGAACGAAAAATAAAATCAACTAAATTCAATACAAACCTTTATCAGTGATATTTATTTGCATATATTTGCATGCTTGCGGATGTATGGAAGCGGTTACTCAAAAACTCATTGCGTTGTTAAGAGAGAAGTCACTAGTTAAGCAAGAAGTTTTTGCAAACACTTTTAGGATATTCAAACTATTCAAAGAATCAGCACAAGAGATTGCAGCCGAAGTGAATAGCCAATTATTTCCAAATGAGCAAACTGTACGTTTAGAGTACAAAGAGATTGACGATTTTAAGTTTTATATCAAATTTTCAGGTGATATTATTCTCATGCAGATGCATACAAATGTATGGACTTTTCCCGATAACCACAAAATATATAAGTCCCAATATGTAGAAGAGGACTACCGCAGGGCTTTTTGTGGCAAAATTATGCTATTTAACTTTTTAAGTGATTCTATTAAATACAATCGTATCCATGACACGGGATACTCTATGGGTAGGTTGTTTATCAATAGAGATAGCCATTTTTTTATGGAAGGAGAGCGCCAATTTGGCTTTCTTTTTGACAACTTTGCTACTTCAGTAATTTCAAAAGGAATTACAAGATACATTTTGCAGCAAGCTATGATTTATGCTATTGAAGCTGACCTTATTTCCGATGATTATCAAACTCATAAGCCTGTTACAGTTCATGAAATATTAGGTTCAGATAGCCCTATTGCTACTAAAAAAATAGTAAGCGATATTCTTTAACGAAATACATCTTTGTAGTGTTTAATGTGAGGTACGTTGTTTTTCATCTGAATACCTATTACATCAAAGCGAACGGAGCTATAATTTCTGTCCATGCAAAAATCTACAAAAAACGAAGCGGCTGCGCATAACAAAGAAGCTTTTTTAGGTGAAATAGATAATTCAGGACTATCCTGTGCGTGTGTGCGCAGGCGTACTTCCACAAAAACTAACTCTTGACCTTCCAAAGCAATAATGTCAATTTCTGCTTTTTCCCATTTCCAATTTCTCAATAGTATTTCGTATCCCTGCTCTAAGAGATACTGACAAGCTAATTCTTCACCTTGCTTTCCTTTTTCTAAATGTTTCGCCACGAAAGCTAAACCTTTTGTAAGCTTGGATTATCTACTTGGCGTTTTTGACAATCCATCACAGCGTAGGTTACCATATTGACAATTTCATCTACGCTGCTTCCTAATTGTAGTATATGAACAGGTTTTTTAAGTCCGAGTAAAATAGGTCCAATAACAGAAGCATTTGCAAGTTCTTGGACAAGCTTATATCCGATATTCCCTGATGCTAAGTCTGGAAATATAAGCACGTTTGCTCCTTCTTGGGCAAGTTCGCTAAATGGAAAACGTTCTTGTAATAAATCAGGGCGAAGGGCAAAATTAGCTTGCAGTTCTCCATCAATAAGCCAATTAGGATAGCGTTTTTTAAGTATTTCAACTGCTTGGATAACTCTTCGTACCACAGGGCTTTTACGATTGCTTCCAAAGTTAGAAAAACTTAGTAAAGCAATTCGGGGTTTTATACCTAAACTTTGTACAGCTTCTGCGGTCAATCTTGTAATTTCTACTAATTGTTCAACCGATAAAACTTCATCGCGGTTTATAGTGGTATCAGCAAAAAAGTAAGTTTCTTTTTTAGTTTGAATAATGTGCATACCTGCTAGGTAGTTTACTCCTTCGGCTAAGCCAATAACTTCAATAGCAGGGGTAATTGTGCGGGGATAGTTAGTTGTCAAGCCTGACACCATACTGTCTGCGTATCCTAGCTCCACGAGCATAGCTCCATAGTAATTTCGTTCGCGCATAAGTTTGTAGGCATCTATTCGGCTGATACCTTTTCGGCAGCGTTTTCTCCAAAAAACTTCTGCAAACTCTTCTAATTTGGCGTATTCACGGCGGGGATCTATCATCTCTACGTCCCCTAAATCTAATTCGTATTCTTCAATCTTACTTTTGATAGCATCTACATTTCCTAACAGGATTGGTGTAGCAATACCTTCATCTTTGACAATTTGAGCTGCTTTAAGAATTTTGTATGTGTCTGCTTCGGCAAAAACTACTCTTTTTGGGGCTTTTTTAGCTCTTTCTCCAATCATCCGAATAAGATTATTGCTCATTCCTAACCTGCCAAGCAATTCCTCACGATACTTGTCCCAATCTTGAATAGGATTTCTTGCTACACCGGTTTCCATAGCTGCTTTAGCTACAGCCATAGAAATTTCTGTAATTAAGCGGGGATCGTTTGGTTTTGGAATCAAGTATTCTTTGCCAAAAACGATATTTTTACCGCCGTAGGCTTCAATTACTATTTCAGGTACAGGCTGGTGGGCTAACGAAGCTAGGGCTTTTGCCGCGGCTAATTTCATTTCTTCGTTAATTTCAGTAGCTCTTACATCCAAAGCCCCTCTAAATATGTATGGAAATCCTAATACATTATTGACCTGATTCGGATAATCTGAACGCCCTGTGGCTACAATAACATCATCACGAGCAGCTACTGCATCAGGATATGGAATTTCAGGATCAGGATTAGCCATAGCAAACACAATCGGATTTTTTGCCATAGAGCGTATCATGTCAGGAGTAAGTAGGTTACCTACGGATAAACCCAAAAACATATCCGCTCCTTTGAGAGCATCGGCAAGTGTTACAATGTCAGTTCGGTCTGTGGCGTATATTTTTTGAAATTCTTTTACGTCTGGGCGATTTTTGTGAATAAGTCCTTTACTATCAAATAAAAGTACTTTACGAGGATCTAAACCTAAACGACAATATAAATTCAGACAAGCAATAGATGCCGCACCTGCCCCACTTACTACGATGGTTATGTCTTCTATTTTTTTATTAACTAACTCTAATGCGTTTATCAATGCCGCAGCAGAAATAATAGCTGTGCCGTGTTGGTCATCGTGCATGACTGGAATACTTAACTCTGCTTTTAACCTTCTTTCTATTTCAAAACATTCAGGGCTTTTGATATCTTCTAAATTTATACCTCCGAAGGTAGGTTCTAAGGCTTTTACTACTTTCACAAAAGTTTCCACATCAGGTGCATTAACTTCAATATCAAACACGTCAATATCTGCAAATTTTTTGAACAGAACGCCTTTACCTTCCATTACAGGTTTAGCTGCTTCGGGACCTATGTTGCCTAAGCCTAAAACTGCTGTTCCGTTTGATATCACGGCTACTAAGTTTCCTTTTGCGGTATATTTGTATACTTCTTCTACATTAGCGGCAATTTCGCGGCAAGGTTCAGCTACTCCAGGGGAATAAGCCAAAGATAAGTCTCTTTGTGTAGCCACAGATTTTGTCGGCACAACTTCTATTTTACCTCTTCTATGGCTGCTATGGTATAATAGGGCATCTTCCCTTCGGATAGTTGATCTGTTGGACATGCTTATTTTTGATTTTATCACAAATGTATATCAAAAAGAAGCAAAAAGCAAAGTGAGTGAATTGAGTTTTATTTTGTTTTTGCATCAACAATAATTGTCAGGAATTAAGTTTTAAGATTTTAATTTTTTTGGGCGTGTCCTTGTGGGCGTTTCGCTTGCGCTCATGCCCACAAGGTCGGCGTGCTGCGGGCTACGTGCGGAATGCCCCGACCCTTGCGTCAGCAAGGGGCACGCCCAAAAAAATATCATTTTATTCAAAATTGAAATTATTTGCTTTTAGGTTTAGTGTCAAAATAGAAAGAAACTTCGCCAAGAATGATACGCTGCTGTAAAACAAGATTTTCTATAACCTGTGAATTGTTGTCTAAACGAATTTCCGTAATGTTTTTTAAGCCGTACAGATTGTACCCTTTCAGTGTAAACCGCCAGTGCGGGAATTTAGGAGGGCTATAAGCAATATACACATTTGCCCACTGCCATTGACGCGCTAGCCTTGTACCTATGTACTGCTGTACCCAAAAATGATGATATACCAACAAAACATTTTTATAGTCCAAAATGAGCTTGACATTAGGTTGCAAGCGGTGATTGTTGGCAATAAACTTTATATTGAAGTTATGCAACTGCATGCGGTTTTGTGTGAGCGTATAGTCAAGGTAAAGTTCGTAGTCTATTCCTTTTCTGAATATAGATACAATTCCTACACTCTGCCTGTACGTGTGCAAAGTAAGCGTCCTTCTGAACTCATTAAAATCGGAGGGGGTAATCACAGAATGGATATTGGTTTTTGCAGTAATACGGTGTTTAAGAGTAAGCGAGGATTTGGCTATATTCATGTATCCCATTGCTTGATGGCTGACGGTATTTTCATTCGTAACCGAACTGAATGTATAGAGTGTATCCACCGTTAAGAAGGTGTTAAATCGCCCTTTGGTGCGGGAATAAGATGCAAAACTGAATACATTAAGAATTTTGTTGAAATTAAAGTACATAGTACTGGCATTGACATTGTGGTACGCACGCGGATACCATTCCTGCATACCTTTTTGCAGCGTTCTGAAATCTGTAAAGGTATAGGCATACTGAAATTCACTGATTTTTGGAATATCCACCTGATACTGATATGCGAGCATCAAAGGGAGTTTTTTAGTTAAACGCACGCTATATTGCACACTTGGCAGTATCCAAAACCGTTGCCTTACGCAGTAAAGCAAAGTTTTATCCTGCTGATACACAAAGTAGCCATACATAAAGCGACTGCTGGCCTGCAATTTATTGACTTTGTTGTTAGGTGCTTGGTGCAATTTAGCTTTGAGATCAGAATATGCAATGTGCCATTTATAGTTCATGTTGTTTTGGTAGTTGAGTAAAGCTGTGTTTGTGTTCGGCATACTGTCTATGTTAGTAACAAGGTTTTGCTGTTCGTGCAGGTATGCATGTGTAAGGGTAAATTTCTTTTGTACATAAGTAGCTTCTGCACTGTAATTCTGCACAGGTAAATACAAGTTCTGATACAAACGGCTGACAACTGTATTTGTAGCAGGTACATACAAGCTATACAATGGGTAAATTTGATATTGTGAGCGAGTATCAAAATTTCTATATCTTGCTTTGAGCAAAATAACATGATTTTTTTTGAGTTTATAATCGTATTCAAGATAGTGGTAGTGATAGCGGTTGGTGTATTCTTCCGTTTGTACAAGGCTTTGCAGTCCGAGCAGGGAATTTGCAGTGTTTGTGGCAGGCATACTGAAATGCACCTGGTATACAGCACGGTGTTTTAAGGAGATGGGCAGATAGGTAAGCTGCGCCCCTGTATAGAACTGCTGTTCGTTTTTGTTCTGTACCTGCAAGCCCTGAATAAGCACAGGATATGCCATAAGAAAGAAATTCTGCAAAAGCATCTGAAAATATCTTTGCTGAACATCATACAGATTGGCAGAGAGTTGCAATACAAAACCCTTTCTGAAACGTTGTGTAAGCTGTATTCCTGCGGATTTTATGTTTGTGCGTTCATAGAGCATATTTTCTATATCATAGCGGGGCTGATAGAGTTGAAACGGTTGTACAGGTTTAACAGAAACAGGGCTAAGGTCAGCGTCTTTGGGGTAAAATTTATCCGTATTAGGATAGTCTGCGGTGTTGTTAAGGTTGCCGTCCAGAATGAGTTTGGTTTTGGTACGTATGCCCGTGATATTCGTTTTAGCACGGTATAATTGAGGATATCCTCCATCTGCTTCCACGTCAAACAGCCATTCATTTTTGTAGGCATCTTTGAGAGTAAGGTTAAGGGCAAGCTGTGTATTTTCATTAAAATCTGCCAGCAGTGGATTTTCTGCATAATCCGGAATGACGTAAATGTCCTCTATCACTCTAGCACTAAGTTTTTGAGTAACGTTTCGGTAATCCCCCTGACCTATTCTGTCGCCTTCTACGAGAACTTCCTT
>JANWVW010000098.1 GCA_025056095.1 Bacteroidia bacterium | reverse complement strand
CCACAAATGTTAAACCACTTAGTGATAGCGAGCGAAAAGAACCCACATTTAGGGACGACCATTATCCAATAGGTTTTAAAGATTTTGTAGAAAAAGTTTGGATAGAAAACAAGTGGATTAAAACTTGTTGGTCCTTACCTTATGACAAACAGCGATCGATCAAGGGTATTGGTTTTACGGTCAAACAAGATAAGAATAAGAACATTATTGTAGGCACTTATCAGGACAAAAATAATTTTGGAGCAAGATTTCAAGTAGTGCTTGCAGACGAAAGCAGTGAAAGTTTGAATTGGGCAGCAGACCAACTGAATCAAAAGTACCGAGAATAAAAACGCAAATGCCCAACATCATGTTTACAAGGGTCGCCCTGCAAAAAAGCAGGTTAAATTACTTAATGCAGGCTTTTCTGCTTTCAATAAGCTTTGTACGTAGGTCAAATCTCGTTCCTCGCAAATATTTCTCCGCTGGCAGCAAGCCTAAAACGACACGACACAGCAAACATTGACCGTTTGACACATTTTGACAAGAAACCAACATACAAACCCTATTGAAAACGGACAACGAGTAAGCCAACACGCATTGCCCCTTTAGTATTTCTCTATATTTTCTCCCTCACTTTAAAACAAGTGCGGAGTATTCACAAGCACCGCTGAAAGAAAAGTTAACACTGCGAATAATTTTAGCCTACCAGCACATTTAGCTTTGCCTTATCTATAAGCAAACCTTATTGCAAAGCCGAAAGGAAAACTCTTTTCGCCGTTGCATGTCCTCCGAACAACTACATCTTTGTATTGCTGCTAACAAACTCACCGTTGTTCGTGTCCTCACGAACAACTCCATTCTCGCATCGCCGCCAACCACTGAGTGACTTTTACCATCAAACGTTAAAAAACATCATCACTGTTCATGTCCTCACGATGCCGTTGTTCGTGTCCTCACATCACCGTTGTTCGTGTCCTCACGAACAACTCTATTATTACATGCCACTAACTGATTTTACCATCAAACATTAAACATCCACTCACTGCTGCTGATTTTCGTGCAAGTGAGGTTAATTTGCGCAGGACATAAGGTAAAAAAGACCGTTGTGTGATGCTGTCACCAGATATTCTCCGCCCTAAAAAAATTAGTACAAGGAGCTTGCAAAAGATTTTTCAAAGGGCTAAGTTACGGGCAAAAATTCGCAAAAATGTAAGTTTGCAACGCATCTGCACGAGGCTGGTACCAACATTCGTATCATTCAAGAGCTTTTAGGGCACAATAGCTCTAAAACTACTGAAATATACACACACGTAAGTAAACGAACGATTCAGAAGGTACAAAGCCCTTTAGACGCGCTGATGCAAGACAAAAATGCGAACAAAAGTTCGTATAAGTAATAGTTGGTAGTAATAATTATAAAATAGCAAAATATGAATACTATTTGGAAAATTGCTTTATTAATTGTTTTGCTAAATAGCTGTGGCAACAAGGTAAGTATTGACACTCAAACGTATTTCTTGAGTTATATAGATAAATTACCCGACCCCAATATTCCGACATCAGATTCAATAACAGCAGAGCAAAATGAAATTATTAAAAAGTACAGGCTTGGTGTATACATTCCCAAAAATTTTAAATCTGTTATAGATATAAACGATAAAGAGGCTTTTATTTTTTATAATTCATTGGATAGTAGCCTTTTATTGGCTAAGTGCTTTACAATGACTGATACTATCTATAAACAAATTGAAAAAAGCACAAAATATGACAGTCCAATTTATGGATCTAATTACAACGATCTTTCGGAATTTAAGCACTTTAAACTTTGTGAAAAAATTATTACCGACTCTTTAATTGGACCATTTTTATTCGGAGGGACTTTATTTGAACTTCTCGGTGCCGAAAATGTAATGCATCAAGAATTTTTACCTAAATCAAAAAAATATCAATTTGGAGAGTTTACAATACTATTTGACCATAAAAAATATCTATTTATAATTTCTTTACATAACGGATATAGTGATGACTTAAATGACAAACCCAGATGGCAGGCTTTTAGATTTAACTAATTGATTGAAAAGAAAATTACTACCACTAACACGGGTTTTACGTCAGGCGGTGACGTGCAAATTTGGAGATTTGTGCTTTTATTCAAGTTCAGTGCTTGGTTGACAGTTTTGTGCTCCGAAACCCGCCTTCGCCAAGCGCCAAAACGTTGCATGATATTTTAGAAAAACAAAACAGCCAAGAAACAATGGCAAAATTTAAATTCAGACTTCCGAGCCAAGACGACATAAGAAACTCTACGAACGGACAAATTATGTTGAGCATAATCAACAATGATTATGACGAAAAATTTTCTCTTGTAACAGGTTGTCCTGGTAGTGGTAAAACAACCGTTTCCATTTTTAGGCTGATACGCCTACTAAAAAATAGAAAACCCGCCATATTACTTACCTACCAAAGAATGTTGAAAGTTGCCATTGAAAACTTGCTTGCAAAGCAAGGAATATCAAATAATAAAGTGAATACTATCCATAGTTGGTTTCCAAGCACAACAAAAAGATTGTTGGGATATGAATTAGATGAAACGGATTTTAAAATATCTTATGATACTTCAAAAAGTGCCTATAAAGTATTCAGCAGAACCAAATGTTGGTATATCAAAAAAGAATATATAGATCAAGCCAAATCTAATGGATGGGTTGAAACGGATTATTCTTCACGCTTAACAATTCAACAAGGTGTTTGTGTAATATATGATCGGGGAGAATATAAATTTTACAAAAAACTGTCTGCATTCGAAATAGAAAATGCTTTGCGTGGAAAAGTAGGCAATATGGAACTTATACTTGACGAAGCGCAAGATCTTGAAGAAAGAATTTTTCAAGCGTTTCCGAAAGTATTTGGCAGAATGACAATTGGTGCAGACAATGACCAACAAGTGCACGAAGGTTCAGGTGCAAGCGAAACGATAATAAAGCAAGAAATAAGTCATTCATTAAACGAGTTTACTCTACAATTCAATTACAGGAACACTTATCAAATCTATAATTTTGCAAGGTACTTTGTTCCGAATAGCCCCAAAGCAAACGATAGTCAAACGTTATCAGCACTGAAACGATATAAGAATAACGGAGATTTACCCGAAGTACTTAAATTTAGCGATCAGTCTGATATGCAAAGCAGATTAAAGACAATCATTGAAAACTATAAAGGTTTTAATATTGGTGTATTGTTTCCGTTCAAAAACCAAGTTGAAAACTATCATTCCATAATATCAGGCTTTGGCTTTGAGTGTTCTAAGTATTACTCTGAAATGTCCGAAGCAGAAAAATCTAAGACCGAAAATGACCTAAAAAACATATTGGTTACAACCTTCATTTCTGCAAAAGGAATGGAGTTTGATATTGTAATTATGCCTGAATTTGAGAGTTTAAGAAACACAGACGAAGCCAAAAGGCAGGCTTATGTGGGTTGCACACGAGCTAAAAATAGGTTAGTCATTATGTACACAGGTAGCAAGCCGTCTATTTTAAACAACTTTCCAAGTGATACTTACGATACAGGTGATTTGTTTTATTAATTTGACAAACAGTTAAAAGAAAAAAACAATGGCAAAATATACTATACAACAGCTAAATAAATTAGGCAAAGAAGAAGTTGCAAAAATTGCAGCAACCCTAAATATTTCTGTTTCCACCAAATCAACAAAAAAACAGATTATTGAAAGTATTATTAATTGTCAAAAGGTACCAAGCTTATTCACTGATAAACTGCCAAGTCAAAGTAACAACAGCAATATTGATTTATCAAGAGTTAGTAAGGATAAACTTGATAGTTTATATATATCTTCTTTTGTAATTCAAATAAACAAGTCTAATTTATTAGACTATTTTGGAAGTGCTTTGATATATCCAGTGAATTACGAAACAAGAGAATTGGCAAGAAGCCAACGCACTAAGGATATTCAGCATTTTTCACCTAATCATTTACTCATTTCAGACGGCTTTACTGATGAGCCTAACGAGCAACAAGTTTTGATAGAAGTCGCATTAACCGATTTTGACAAACAAAATTTAGAAAGACTTCACGAAGTGGTTTATCTTTTACCCTATCCTTTACCCATATCCCGTGTAAATAAAATTTATTTTGCAAGTAAAGAAAGCCAAGAGAATAGTATTGCGTCAGCCAGTACATTCCAAGATGCTTTTTTACCAATTCATTTGTTTGATATTTGGACTGAATCCATTGAAAACAGAACTAACATAGTTCGAGAAATTCAAGTATCTCAAATTACTGCAAATAAAAATCTTAAAACTGAAAGCCAAGATAAGTTTAATAGGATTTTGGGTATGTTAGCGTTTATGAAAAATGCTGAAATATATTACGCCAACGAAACTTATGAATTGGCAATTTATAGCGACAAATATCTAAAACTATTAAGAGAAATAAACCCTTTCTTTGATAAACCTGAAATTGGCGTATTGGATAAAGGTAGTTTGTCATTTTACTCAACACTTATTAAACCTAAAAACAGTCCAAACGATACCTTGCAAAAAATTGTCAATGCAATTTATGCCAATGAAACATTTCGCAAAGACATACTTAAACAAATTTTAGGTACACCAACCGAAGAAGTACAAAATGCTTTCAAACTCTTGGTTGGAGACAAAACATTAGAAGCTTTACAAGCAATTGACCAATTAAAACCCGCAGCATTAGAATTAATATTGCTTGCTTTCTTGTTTCGTTTCCGAGACAAAGAAGGTAGCGATAAATATGCTCTGAAAGAGCAGTTACCTGAATTAATCAACAGAAAAACCCTAAAAACGATACGGACACACAATAGAGCAAGTATTGTTTTAGCGGTTTTAGGTTTGTATTATGGTTATAGAAGTTTGCCCAAAGATGAAGAGATTAATTTAAATGACAGTTATTTTGCTTCGTTTAGCAAAAACGGTAAATTCAATATCAAGTACAAACTTGATAATTTGCTTGACAGAATAACTATTGAAAGTGTCTATCAATTTTGCTTTTGGGATAATCAAAAAAATGATTTTGGGTTTCTAAAAGACGATAAAACAGTCGTCAAGTATGACCTTAATGAAGGTTATTCGGACGAGAAAACGTTTTCTATTGTTGAAAACTATCCAATAATAAGAATTTCAAAATGCCACTCAGAGCCTAATAAAAGGCTTAAAAATCAAACTATGGGTATGTGGGCAAAATTTATATCATTCATTAATGTCTTAAAAAAAAATGGCTTGGCACAAGGTGATGTAACTTTTGATACTACGGAATTTAACGTTTGGCTTCATAATAATCCAAGTTCCGACTTAGCAAATCTACTTGCAGAATTTCAAACATTGCAACAAAATGAACCTACAAATAATCAAGGATAAATTACTTTCAGCAAGCTCTGCAAATGAATTGGTAAACTTCATTCAATCTAATAGGAATGAAATTGAATGTTATTTTGTTTCGTTATCCGATGAACAAATAGAACAAGATAAATTTGATTTGCAATCGGCTTGTTTAGAGTTTATCAATTCACCAATATTCCAGACAAATAAATCAAATCCTGATTTCATAGAGATTATCACGCTCTTTGCTGAGCTCTTTGAAAAGATTGGCTTTTACGGTGCTATTGCGATTATCCGCACTAATCTACCCAAGGATAGTTCAATCAGACACCGCCTTAATGCGGTTTATTTATACTCACGTATTGGCAGAAATACCGAGTATATAGAAAAATTTAATGAAATTTTAGAGTCCCTTGAAAAAGCACAAAATTTTGC
Organism: Bacteroidia bacterium; assembly: GCA_025056095.1. NCBI lineage: Bacteria > Pseudomonadati > Bacteroidota > Bacteroidia > Bacteroidia bacterium. The sequence goes on along the minus strand of JANWVW010000098.1, from coordinate 4,596 downwards.
AGAAGTTGACTACACAGGACAGGTAATACAAGACACCATAAATTATTATTTACTTGGGAAAAAGGCTTTTGAAGCCACTCAGCAAACCGAACTCTTAGATAATTTTAAGACACTTTTCAATTCGCCACAATCTAAGCAAAGGTTTAAGTTCCTCAATCATCCATCACTCAAAGAATACTTAAACGGATATATTACAGATACAATATTTGTTGAACTAATTGAAGAGAAAGTTTATACACCATCTGCGATTACTCAACGAGTGTTTCAAAATTTGATAATAGACCATATCAATACATCGGGCTATTTACAAAAATATAGTAACGATGAAATAAGAGCAGATATTCTAAATTATGGCATGGCTGATTTTACCACAGCATACAAAGACCTAACCCCATACGATAGAGTACAACTCTATTGCTATTTCAATATGCGAAAGCATTTTTTCACAACCTATGCGGTTTATGAAAAGATATTTACAACTCTAAATAGTAATGTTTTTCAAAAAAACAAAGAATTAGTCTTTATAGATTTTGGTTGTGGTCCTCTTACGAGCGGTTTAGCCTTAGCAAGCCTTTACTATGATAATGAAAATGAGCCAATTTCAATGCGATATATCGGTATAGACATTGCAGAAAGTATGCTTGAAAAGGCAAAAGAATTTTCAGAAACGGAATTGTTTAGCCCTAATTCAGTGTTTAACTTTTATAGTAGTTGGGATTTAGTGCCTGATAGGGTAGTAGCAGAAATTACGCAAAACAATTCTTTTGTGATTTTTAATGCTTCTTATCTGTTTGCGAGTAGTTCGTTAGACGAGAAAAGCCTTGCATCATTTGTTAATAAAATCACATCACACTTGATAAGCACAGCCTATTTTGTATTTCAAAATCCAGATAGAGCAGATAGGAACGAAAAATACAAAAAGTTTAAGAAATATGTAGTACATAAAATTGAAGCAAGCGACACACAGAAAGTTTACTACAAGAATAACTCAAATTCTACGTTTGAGCCATCAAGCGAAGTTGTGAATTATGAAATTCTATCACTTTAACTCTTACGACAATGCAAATATCATTATTTGACAACCCTGCAACAGAAAAAAAGATTTCGGAAATCAACCCAAAAACACTTAATGACTTGGCATCATTGTCAAAGATTAAGGGCTTGTTATATATCCCTGAGTACATTACAAAAGAAGAACATGAATCATTTTGGCAGTCTGTAAATGCTGAAAATTGGTTAGGAGATTTAAAAAGGCGGGTACAGCATTATGGTTATAAGTACGACTATAAAGCCCGATTTATAGACTATTCAATGAAAATTGGCGAACTACCTGAATGGGTAATACCATTTGCTAAAAAACTATATCAAGAAGGGTATATGCCTGCTATACCCGACCAACTAATTGTAAACGAATATAAGCAAGGACAAGGAATTGCAAGCCACATTGATTGCGAGCCGTGCTTTGGAGATACGATTATTTCATTGAGTTTAGGTTCTACTTGCGTAATGGAGTTTACCAACAAAAAAACAGGAGAAAAAATTGAAGTCTTATTAGAACCAAGAAGTTTAGTAGTTTTAAAAGATGATGCTCGATATTTATGGACACACGGAATTAAAGGAAAAAAAGCCGACTTCTTCAAAGGAGTGAAATATGAAAGAACAACACGCATTTCATTGACTTTCAGAAATGTAATACTGAATACTTGTGCGATAAAAAAATAAAAACATCGTACAACATTGCATTTGTGCAAGGCGGGCAGACGTGCTAAATTCAGGCTTTTCTGCTTTCAATAAGCTTTGTACGTAGGTCAAATCTCGTTCCTCGCAAATATTTCTTCGCTGGCACCAAGCCTAAAACGACACGACACAGCAATCATTGACCGTTTGACACATTTTGACAAGAAACCAACATACAAACCCTATTGAAAACGGACAACGAGTAAGCCAACACACATTGCCCCTTTAGTATTTCTCTATATTTTCTCCCTCACTTTAAAACAAGTGCGGAGTATTCACAAGCACCGCTGAAAGAAAAGTTAACACTGCGAATAATTTTAGCCTACCAGCACATTTAGCTTTGCCTTATCTATAAGCAAACCTTATTGCAAAGCCGAAAGGAAAACTCTTTTCGCCGTTGCATGTCCTCCGAACAACTACATCTTTGTATTGCTGCTAACAAACTCACCGTTGTTCGTGTCCTCACGAACAACTCCATTCTCGCATCGCCGCCAACCACTGAGTGACTTTTACCATCAAACGTTAAAAAACATCATCACTGTTCATGTCCTCACGATGCCGTTGTTCGTGTCCTCACATCACCGTTGTTCGTGTCCTCACGAACAACTCTATTATTACATGCCACTAACTGATTTTACCATCAAACATTAAACATCCACTCACTGCTGCTGATTTTCGTGCAAGTGAGGTTAATTTGCGCAGGACATAAGGTAAAAAAGACCGTTGTGTGATGCTGTCACCAGATATTCTCCGCCCTAAAAAAATTAGTACAAGGAGCTTGCAAAAGATTTTTCAAAGGGCTAAGTTACGGGCAAAAATTCGCAAAAATGTAAGTTTGCAACGCATCTGCACGAGGCTGGTACCGACATTCGTATCATTCAAGAGCTTTTAGGGCACAATAGCTCTAAAACTACTGAAATATACACACACGTAAGTAAACGAACGATTCAGAAGGTACAAAGCCCTTTAGACGCGCTGATGCAAGACAAAAATGCGAACAAAAGTAATAGTTGTGCCTAATTTTACAGTAAATACGCTTTAAAGTGTCGGATTAAGCTGAAAACCGACCTCAAAAACAAAAAAGTAAGCAACAGGGAGAGCCGAAAACTGTTACTGTTAAAAGAGTAGGCAAATTAAAACGTTTAAATTATGGCTTCAATTTCTGAAATCATTTCCAAGTTAAGTCAAGAAATTTATAGTGTTCTTGACGGACAGTTCTATATGAACGACGGAACAAAAGTTACCTATAATCCTTGCAAAGACCCAAGGTATCTAGGTTGTTTTTATTGTTCAATTATTGAACCAAATGGGACGAAACGACCAACAATTATTATTGACCCCAAGACAGGAAGACAAGTTGGATAAAAAAACGCACAACTACGGCTTAAAACGGCAACAGCCCCTATGCGGGGCTACTGTGTTTAGCCTTGTGTTATGGGCAAGTTTAATAAAGCCTTGTTCTGAAATAAGTTGACAACCCAAAGGGACAAAAAAGAAGGAAAAATGGAGACCAGAAACCATTACAAAAACGGGGCGAAACCGAAAAGCCAAACGAATAGGAATAAATAAATAAATAAATACAATTAATGGACACAAAAAAATTAGAAAATTTGGTAACTAAAATAGGAGTTGGGCTCTTATTTTTCTTAACATTCGTTGGTATTATTTTCGTCTTTGACGTTGCTTTTGATTTAGACCTTTTTAATGATTCTATGAAAAAAGCTGCGGGGATATTTCTAGGAATTGTTTGTGTGCTTGTTGCTAGTTCAGTATTAGTGAGCCTTATGTTGAACGTATCAAGAATAGCAAATTCAATTGAAGAAATTTCTAAAAAAAGAGTTGAAAATGAAGTTGAGAATAAAACGGTTTAAAGTATATCTATGTTAAAGAAAATCCTTAAATACGTTGGTATTGGACTTTTATTGTTCATCTCTCTAATTGTTTGGATATTGTTTATTCAGCCAAAAATTGACCATAACAAAAATTTAAAAGATTTGGAAAGTCACATTGAGTTTTTCAAGTCAATTAAACACCCAGAGAAAACATCTGAAATATATTATAGAGCATTTTTTGGCAATTCAACTGGGACAAGTAACTACTGTGAACATATTATAATCCAGATTAGAAAACATAATCCATCGGAAGAAAATAAAATAACAGAATATTACAAAACTAATTATAGCGGAGTTAGTGTATCATTTGTCAAAAGTCTTGAAGAATGTTGTGGAGACGATGAATATGGTTATAGATCCTTTGCTATAGTTATTTTGTCCAAGACCAGCCAAAATTCACCTATGAAACAGCAAAGGAGTTTTTACCAGTTTATATAGTGGAATATTAGGTTGATGGTTCACACCTATTAGATTGGGAATGCAATTAAATATAAAAAACCAGCCCATAACAGCCGTTTGCCGCAATGGGGGCTGACGTGGTTAAATCAAGTGTAGTGCTTCTATCAACATTTGTGCTTGGTTGACAGTTTTGTGCTCCGAAACCCGCACGAACGCCAAGCCCGAAAACGTTGTGCGGTATTTTAAAAACGACAGACCAAGAAGAATGGAATACAAAAACTTTATAGACAACCTTTCGCAAAACAATGCGAACTACTTAACCCCTGAACAGGCAATCAATCAAGCCAATTCTCTTGATCTGCTTTCAAGAGACATTTATACTGATAGCGAAAGATTTATATATGAACTTCTGCAAAACGCAGATGACGCAAGTAATCAAAGCGGGTTTCTTGATGTTCGAATTGACATTATTGGAGATTTTGTTATAGTTTCACATAAAGGCGAACCATTCTCTAAAATTGATATCGAAAGTATATCCAGTGCAGGGGATGGAACAAAAGCAGGTGAC
>JANWVW010000097.1 GCA_025056095.1 Bacteroidia bacterium | reverse complement strand
CGATAGCGTAGCCCGAAGCACGCCGACCTTGTGGGCATGAGCGCAGCGAAACGCCCACAAGGGCACGCCCAAAAAATTACTTCACTGTAAGGCTTCTTGCATCATTTGATTGACTATCTTAGGATTAGCCTTGCCCCCCGATGCCTTCATCACTTGACCCACTAAAAATCCTAAAACTCCTTTCTTGCCCTTTTTGTACTCTTGAACCTGCGCAGGAAATTTTTGAATAATCTCCTCAATCAAAGGTTTTATAGCTTGAGTATCACTTTGTTGTATAACATTATGCTGCGTAGCAATCTCCAATGCTGTTAATTGAGGATGCTTAATCATTTGTGGGAATACAACTTCCTTAGCCGCAGTGGTTGAAATTTTATTCTGTAAAATAAGCTCAATAATTTGAGCAACCTGTGGGGGAGTTAGGGGGAACTTTGTAATAGAAGTAGCGGTTTCGTTAAGGTAAGTTTTGATAGGTCCCATTACCCAGTTTGCGGCTTGCTTGGGATGATTTGAAGCTTTTACAAGGGCTTCAAAATAATCGCTAATTTCTTTCTGCTCTGTGATAGTAGTAGCTTCAAAGTCAGAGAGATTGAATTCACGAATGTATTTTTCATATCGTTGGGCAGGAAGAGCAGGCAAAGCCGCTGCAATCTGACGAATATATTCCTCATCAATTTGTAGAGGTAACAAGTCAGGTTCGGGGAAGTAACGGTAGTCATGCGCGGTTTCTTTTGTGCGCATAGCTGAGGTTGTTCCTGAGATAGGGTCAAAGTTTCGGGTTTCTTGCTCTACTATGCCCCCTGCTTGATAAATTTGAATTTGGCGCTGAATTTCGTATTCGATGGCACGCTCCACGTTTCGAATAGAGTTCAAGTTTTTAATTTCACATCGGGTTCTAAAAGTACTCTCACCTTGTAAGCGCACAGATACATTGACATCGCAACGCAGACTGCCCTCCTCCATATTGCCATCGCAAATATCTAAATAGCGTACTATTTTGCGAATTTCAGAAATATAAGCACCTGCTTCCTGTGCAGAGCGCATATCAGGCTTAGATACAATCTCAATCAAAGGAACACCTGCACGATTAAGGTCAATTAAAGTATCAAATGGGTCTTGGTCATGAATGGATTTGCCTGCATCTTCTTCTAAATGAATTCGTTGAATGCCTATTTTTTTGAGCGTTTGACCGACCTTAACTTCTATATAGCCATCCGTGCATATAGGTGTTTTATCTTGGGTAATTTGGTAGCCCTTAGGTAAGTCAGGGTAGAAGTAGTTTTTTCTTGCAAAGTAACACTGTCTATCTATTTTACAATGTGTAGCTAATCCCATTTTGATAGCTAACTCAACGGCTTTTTTATTGAGTTTGGGTAGAGTTCCTGGATGCCCCAAAGAAATAGCAGACACATTGGTATTAGGTTCATCGCCAAAAGTAGTGCTATCTGCACAAAAAGCTTTGCTTTGAGTGAGCAATTGCGCATGAATTTCTAATCCTATTATGGCTTCGTAAGTATTCATCCTATGTGCAAAAATACAGAATTTAGTACATATCCACTTAAAAACTAAGTTTGCTTTTGCAGACCTATTTGAGTATATTTGTGGAGTGAAAAAGGGTTTTTATCTTGTAGTGTGTGGGATATTTTTGCCTTTGTGTATAGCAGGACAATCTATTTTTTCATTGAACAATAGTATTGCTGTACAAGAGGGTTCAAAAATACTAAGCAATGCTTGGATGGGAGGTTTAAATGCGCCACAGTTTTCAGAGATAGACTTAAATAATGATGGTTTTATGGATTTATTTGTTTTTGAACGAGCTACAAATAAAATTCATACATACCTTAACAATGGAATAATTGGAACTATAAGCTACACGTATGCCCCACAGTATATTAGTAGCTTTCCACAAGCCACAGATTACAATCCGAGTAAGTCTGGCACGTGGGCACTATTAAGAGATTATAACTACGACGGAAAGCCTGATTTATTTTTAGGTATGCCTGGAACAGTTTGGGTATTCAAAAATATTTCTACTCCTACTACAATTGAATTTACTTTGGTCAAGAAGCCCCTAAAAGCTACTTATTCTTCTGCAACTGCTAACCTGTATGTAGCACAAAATGATTTACCAGATATTATTGATGTAGATAATGATGGAGATTTAGATATCATGAGTTGGGACGTTTTAGGCATCGGGATATATTGGTTCAAAAATAAGTCTAAAGAATTGTACGGGCATGCAGATAGTTTGATTTTTGATGCAATAGGATGCTGGGGAAATATTAGCGAAGATGGTATGGAAATGCCCATGCTGAACTATTTTGGTTCAGGATGTCCAATTTATACAGGTAAAACTGAACGTGTGCAGCATGCGGGTTCTACTTTAACCTTGATAGACTTTGACAATGACGGAGATAAGGATATTTTAGTTGGAGGTCCAGGAATTCCTACTTTGTGGTCAGCAACAAACGGAGGAACACCAAGTTCAGCTAATTTTGTAAGTTATACTTTATCTTATCCTAGTGCATATCCTTACAATGTACCTATCTTTGCAGCAGCGTACTATTTAGACGTAAATAACGACAATGTAAAAGATTTGATTGTGGCTACTAATGAAATGGCTATGAATGCCATTACAGACAGTAAAAGTAGTATTTGGGTTTATTTGAATACAGGTACAACTAACGCTCCTATTTTTAATACGGCACCTATAACAGCTTGGCTACAAAGTGATATGATTGATGTAGGTAACAATGCCATTCCTACTTTTTTTGATTATGACGCAGATGGACTAGAGGATATTATTATTGCTAATGAAGGTCAAGTAGCAGGTGGAGGAAACTTGATGCTAGGTACTTTGACCTTGTATAAAAATGTAGGAACAGCTACTTTGCCCAGCTATCAAAAAATTACGGACAATTATGCAAATGTCAAAAACGATAGCTTGCGGGCAATCGCTGCAACTTTCGGAGACATTGATGGAGATGGGGATAAAGACATGATTATTGGCGATCAAACAGGCAAATTTCATTATTACCAAAATCTTGCAGGACCTGGTAATCCTGCTTATTTTGCACCTGTGGTTAAAAACGCTTTTGGGGGAATAGATGTAGGTTCATTTGCTACGCCCTTACTGTATGATATGGACACAGATGGCAAAATAGACCTCATTGCAGGAAATCAAAATGGTAAAATCTTTTATTACAGAAATAAAGGTACATTAACTAGTCCAAATTTTGTGTTAGAAGATTCTTATTTTGGCGAAATAGATGTCAGGAGATATGGTTATGGCAGTTCAGCTTTTTCTGTACCTTGTATTGTGGACTTGAACAAAAATAACAACTACGACCTTTTGGTAGGTTCGCAGTCAGGTTATTTGTATTACTACCCTGATGTACAAAGTTTAGTAAGCAGTACGTATGTACATACCAAGTTCACCTTGCAAGACTCCTCTTTTCAAAATATTGAACATGGCTTGCGCTGCGCTCCTGCTAAAACAGACTGGAACAATGACGGATATGACGATATTGCAATAGGTTTAGTTACAGGTGGGCTTAAAATGTATCAAAATAATGGGGTATTAAGCACCCAAAGCCCTAAACATGAGCTACTTCAAAGCTTAACTTTTTATCCAAATCCTGCTCAGAATCTTGTTCATATACAAATAAACACTCCTAAGTCAAATACATATCTTGAGCTAACGGATATAACAGGTAAGGCTCTCAAATCTGTGCCTGTTCAAAGTCATATTCAACAGTATAGTTTGAGTCTTTCAGACATTAGTAACGGAATTTATATGTTAGTTTATGAAAATCAGGTACAGAAACTAGTCGTGCAAAAGTGATTGAAAACACGCTTTATGTTAGTTTTCAGTAGATTGTAAAAGTTTTAGTTTTTGAGCTGGACTGCTTTTAAGGCTTGGTATCTACTTTTTTCAAAAGGTTATAAGCAAGATTGGCACACAAGTTGAAGTAAGTTAGATGGATGAATATTTATTAAAAAACTTGCATATTTGCTCTATAATTGTTTATCTTTGCTTGTAAAAAATGGATTTAGCTTACATTTCAAAGGTTATGAATATGAAAAAGCTCATTTTGAATATTGGAATTTTAGTGGGGTTTTCATTTGTGGGCCTTAGCCAACAAAGTATTGCGGAGTTAGCGCGTTCAGCTACAGGCTTAAATATTGGTGATAAAGCACCGAACTTTTCTTCCGTAGATACAGAAGGTAGACCCGTAAACATGCAGCGCTTACGTGGTAAAAACAACGTGATTCTAATGTTTTACAGTGGTCCTTTGTATTCTTTAGAAGAAGGTGCTATTAGAAACGGTGCAGTTGACCAAATCGCAGAATTAGTAGAAAACGGATTAAATGCTATTGATGCTAAACAAATAGAAGTAATTTTAGTAACTTCTGATACTCCTAACCAAATTAAAAAACTGAAAGAGCAATTTCCAAAATCCGAAAGGTTCCACTATATCAATGATGTAGGGCATCGGATTATGGACATGTACCAAGCTTCTTTCAAAATTCCTAAAAACCATCCTGATATTCAAGAGTTAATAAGACGCAACGCGATAAAAGGTAATATTGCAGAAGACTATTATGTAGCCCCTGCACCTATGATATTCCTGATTACAAAAGATGGGCGAATCAAAGCAAAGTTCAGTCAAGTAAACATAGACAAAATGCAGGAAGCTGGACTAGCAAGAGAAAATAGCGTAGCATATTCTTGGCGATATATTGAGTCAAAAATTCAAGAGTAATCTTTTCTTTTCAAGTCTGCTATTTAGTAAATAATTTATTATTGCTATAATTTAATTAAGCTATGGTAGTACGATTTTTTATTGTGAGCTTTGTGGGGCTACTTAGCTTCTTTGTTGCAAAAGCACAAGCTCTCAATCCCAATGCAGTTTTTGACTGTAATAATCTTTACAATGTAGAGGGAATGAAAATAGGCGAAAAAGCACCTCAATTTTCAGGTATAGACCAGGATGCTCGCCCTATTGTATTGTCTTCTATTCTCAAATATCAAAATAAAAATGTACTACTGATGTTTTACCGCAGTTCCATCTGCCCGAATGCCCAACAACAAATTGTTGAACTCCAAAAGAAAATAGAAGGTTTTGAGTCAAAAAATACAAAAGTCATCGCAGTTACTACTGAACCTATGGAAAAAATAATAGAAATGACCCAAAAAAATAAAGTTACTTTCTCGATTATACACGACAATAATCACAGAATTATGGATGCATATAGAAGCTCTGTTAAACTAACTGAAGCACAGCTCAAGCCCTTATTAGAGCAAGGCGGACAGATAGAAAAAAACCCAAATGAAGACTATTACACTATTCCTATTCCCGTCATTTACCTCATCAGCAGACATGACCAAAGAATCAAAGCTGTCTTCATAAGTGATAAACAACAACTTGTTTATGCCGCAGAGTACATTCAAAGCAAAATTTTAGAGTAAATACCTCAATCCCCTGAAAAAGGGGATTTTTTTAATCTGATCCACTTTCTATCTTTTGAGGAAATTTTTTTTCAAAAACTTCTATTCCTCCTTTGAGAACAAAAACCGTTTTTATATCGGCATCTATAAATTTTTGTATAGCTAACCTACTTCGTATCCCGTTATCGCAGTAGATAGCATATTTTGCGTTTTTGTTCAAACGACTGATTTCCAAAGCAAAGTTAAGACTTTCGTAATTAAGGTTTTTTGCATTTTTAATCCGCTTTTTTGAGTATTTTTCTGGTTCTCTTACGTCAATCACGATAGGATTGAGAGAGTCCAAAACTCTGTTAAAACGTTCAGCAGGCAAAGCCTGAATTAGCTTATCTTTATTGAAAGTATAAGTCTCTATCCCTTCTATTTCTTTATTTCCTGACACTTTTTGACTTCCACAACTTATCAGTAACCAAATACCTATCAGCCAGTAGCCTTTTTTCATATTTTGCTTGTGAAAATACAAAAGTAATAATTTTGCATAATGAACATTTTAGAAATTACACCCCGCATACCCTATCCCCCAAATGACGGGGGCGCTATTGCTATGTATAACACAATAAAGTATTTACAAAAAGCACAAAATACAGTTACTGTATTAGCTTTGAACACAAATAAACACTACCAAGATCCTGTTGTTCTGCAAGATATTTGTAGTGCAGTACATAGCGTAGAAATTAACACTGACATACGCCTCTTTAAGGCAATGTTTAATTTATTTAAGCGAGTACCTTACAACGTAGAACGGTTTATTAGTAAAAAATTTGCTCAGAAAATTGAGCAAGTTTTGAATCAGCAAAGTTTTGACCTTATTCAGCTAGAAGGGACATTTGTAGCTTGGTATGTAGATATTATTAAAAAGCACACTAAGGTCCCTGTATTTTTAAGGGCCCACAATGTAGAATATCTCATTTGGGAACGCTTGTACAAAAATGCACCTCGGCATCCCCAAGCTGCCTACATTCGTTATTTATCTAAAAAACTTAAACAATTTGAAAAAGAGTACTTTAATAAGTTTGATGGCATTTTAGCCATCACTGCTGAAGATGCCCAGCGCATGCGAGAAGATCTTCAAGTTTCTGTACCTATACAAGTTATTCCCGCAGGAGTAGATTTTGAAATTTTTCAACCTAATCCTGACATTTCAACTTTACCTAACAGTTTGTTTTTATTTGGCAGCTTAGACTGGATACCAAACGTAGAAGCAGTTTTATGGTTTTATCATCAGATATTTCCAAAGCTAAAAGAGCAATATCCTGATATTCAAATTCATATTGGTGGAAAAAATCCGCCTTCGGAAATTTTATCTTTACATGATGAAAAGCATATTTTTGTTTATCCGAATGTGCCTTCTGCGCGTGATTTTATGCAATCTTTTGAAATAATGTTAGTTCCTTTGCGTAGTGGTGGGGGAATGCGGATTAAAATTATTGAAGCAATGGCTATGGGCAAAATTGTTATTAGTACAAGTGTAGGAGCAGAAGGTATTCTTGTCCAAAATGAGCAGAATATTCTCATTGCCAACTCTCCCCAAGAATTTGTTACACAGATTACAAGGTGTTTTGAGGACTCGGGATTAAAACAAAAAATAGCTCAAAATGCGTACGTTACGGCGCGGCAGCATTATGATTGGCAAAATATTACTAAAAAAATGATAAACTTTTACCAACAGATTATTCGTAGTATGAGTAGCCAGAAGTCATAAAGTTATGCAAATAAAGGTTTGATATTTAATTTCAATTTTTTTAGGCTGCGTTGTTGTGTTTCGCTGTACTCATGCCCATAAGGGCACATCCAAAGAATTAAAACCTTAAATCTACCCATTCCATATAGCAAAAACAGACTTAATAAAGTTAAGGCGCCCCATTAGAGCGCCAAAACTTTTTTGCTAAATTGGCTTGTATAGCGTTTTAATTCATCAAGTCAAAGCGGTCAAGGTTCATCACTTTATCCCATGCTTTGACAAAATCTCTGACAAACTTTTCTCTACTGTCTGAACTTGCATAAACCTCTGCAATTGCTCTTAGCTCACTGTTTGCACCAAAAATTAAGTCCACGCGAGTAGCACGCCATTTAAGCATCCCTGTTTTACGACTATATCCTTCAAATTTAGTCTTTTTCTCATCCACAGGCTTCCATTCGGTATCCATATCCAAGAGATTGATAAAGAACTCATTAGTAAGTGTTTCGGGCTTATCGGTCAATACACCGTAATCAGAACCGTCATAGTTTGCTTTCAAGGCGCGCATACCGCCGATAAGTACAGTCATTTCAGGCACAGTAAGAGTGAGCAGATGGGCTTTGTCTATTAGGATATGCTCTGCGCAAGCTCCAGAGTTACCTTTTGCGTAGTTACGGAAGCCGTCTGCAATAGGTTCAAGAACTGCAAAAGACTCTACGTCTGTTTGTTCTGCGGTTGCATCCATTCTGCCAGGTTTGAAAGGTACAGTAATGTTATATCCAGCTTTACGTGCGGCTTCTTCTACTGCGGCACATCCACCGAGTACAATCAAATCAGCAAGAGATATTTTCTTGCCATCTTTTTGGGCGCTATTGAATTCTGCTTGTATTTTTTCTAACGTTGACAAAACTTTGCTCAATCGAGGAGGGTTGTTGACTTCCCAATTTCTTTGAGGTTCTAAGCGAATTCGAGCACCGTTAGCACCGCCACGCTTGTCAGAATTGCGGAAGGTAGATGCAGATGCCCAAGCTGTGGTAACTAAATCAGAAATAGATAGACCTGAAGCAAGTATGCGTTTTTTGAGTTCTTGAATATCTGCTTCATCTACAAGCTTATGATTGACCGGAGGAATGGGATCTTGCCAAATGAGGTCTTCTTTGGGTACTTCTTTGCCTAAATAGCGAGTTTTGGGCCCCATATCTCTATGAGTGAGTTTGAACCATGCGCGCGCAAACGCATCGGCGAAAGCATCGGGGTTTTCATAGAAGTGGCGTGAAATTTTTTCATAAATAGGGTCATATCGGAGAGCTAAGTCTGTGGTAAGCATGCCAGGCTTATGTTTGACATTAGGATCATGGGCATCAGGAACAACTGCTTCTGCATTTTTAGCTACCCATTGCCAAGCTCCTGCGGGACTTTTTGTAAGTTCCCATTCATATTCAAAAAGATGCTTGAAATAGTCATGATTCCATTTTGTAGGAGTTCTTGTCCAAGTAATTTCTATACCGCTAGTTATTGTGTCCCCTGCTTTACCCGATTTGTAATTACTTTTCCAGCCTAATCCCATTTGTTCAATAGGAGCACCTTCGGGTTCGGCTTCTAAAAGCTTAGCATCACCTGCACCATGACATTTTCCGAAAGTATGACCACCTGCGATAAGCGCTACGGTTTCTTCGTCGTTCATAGCCATGCGTCTGAAAGTTTCGCGAATGTCTTTGGCAGCGGCTAAGGGATCGGGTTTGCCATCAGGTCCTTCAGGATTGACGTAAATTAAGCCCATTTGTACAGCAGCAAAAGGATTGTCTAATTCGCGTTCGCCGTGATAACGTTTGCTGGCTAACCATTCAGTTTCAGAACCCCAGTTTACGCTTTCGTCAGGTTCCCAAGCATCTTCTCTTCCTCCGCTGAAACCAAATGTTTTTAAGCCCATAGACTCTAACGCTACATTACCTGCTAAAATGATGAGATCTGCCCAAGAAATTTTGTTTCCGTATTTTTGTTTGATGGGCCACAACAATCGGCGTGCTTTATCTAAATTTACGTTATCAGGCCAGCTGTTCAAGGGCGCAAAGCGTTGAAGTCCGCCTGATGCCCCTCCTCTTCCGTCTGAAATTCGGTAGGTACCTGCGGCGTGCCATGCCATACGAATAAACAAAGGACCGTAGTGTCCAAAGTCTGCGGGCCACCAGTCTTGGCTGTTGGTCATTAACTCGTGCAAGTCTTTTTTGAGTGCATCGTAATCCAAGCTTTGAAAGGCTTTTCGATAGTCATAATCCTCATCCATTGGATTGGACAACCTAGAATTTTGTCTTAAAATGTACAAGTTCAAGCGATTAGGCCACCAATCATGGTTTTTTGTACCTAATCCGAATCCATTTTGATGCCCATTACTCATGAAAGGGCAGCTTTCTACGTTTTGAGGTGTGTTTTCCATAGTAATTGCATTTGATTACTGCAAATGTAAATATACGAACACATTTGACCAAGAAAATTTTTTCTATGCAGATATAAAAAGAATTTATAGCTTTCAAAGTTTTTGTGCGTTTAAGTTGATATTAAGTTTTATTTTTTGGGCGTGCCCCTTGCTGACGCAAGGGTCGGGGCATTCCGCACTACGCTTCGCTTCGGTGCTTCGCTAACGCTGCGCACTGCCTAACGGCATGCTCCATGCCCCTCACGCAGATAACCTGTGCAGTTATGTCTTTACCTTGTTTAAGCTTGAAGTACAACCACTTACAAGCTAAAACTTTGCCTAAGATACAGAAGAATAAACTTTATTAAGTTTGATGTGTGAAGCATGGGGGATAGAGATTAGCTCAATGTAGGAACTTAGCTTGCATGGGCGTTCCGCCCATGCCCGCACGCCCAAAAAGTAATAATACCCAAACCTTGCACAACTATCAACTATACGTTATGTGTGAAACAAGATAGTCTTATGCAAAACAAAAACTGCAAGGTCAGAAACCTCGCAGCAGTCGCAGTTCCACAATGGTTCGATTAACACATATTTACACGGTCTACCAAGTAGAACGCATAAACAAAATAGTCGCAGTTCCACAATGGTTCGATTAACACTCCCAAATTTTGACCACAAAAATATGCAATTGCTGCAAACTACGCAATATTTTTTTCAAAAAAATATCTGCCATCAGACTTCGATCGTTCTGACAAAATGACATAGTGAGGTTAAGTTGATGATTTTGAGTTAG
>JANWVW010000096.1 GCA_025056095.1 Bacteroidia bacterium | reverse complement strand
TGGAACTGCGACTTCTTCTTTTCTACACGCCCTGAGTTCTTGTTCTCGTGTTAATCGAACCATTGTGGAACTGCGACTTCTTCTTTTCTACACGCCCTGAGTTCTTGTTCTCGTGTTAATCGAACCATTGTGGAACTGCGACCCCAAGTTGGTTTGTCATGTGGGACTTTCTAGACCTTAATGAGTGTTAATCGAACCATTGTGGAACTGCGACATTCTCTGTCCCCGTGTATCACGGAGACGCATACTGTGTGTTAATCGAACCATTGTGGAACTGCGACTCTTGTTTTCTCTATTAGCCTTCCAATTGTTTTTTCCATAGTGTTAATCGAACCATTGTGGAACTGCGGCTGCTGCAAGGGCAAAGCTCTTGCAGCTATTTCTTTGCATAAGTCTATTTTGTTTCACGCAAGAGATAATTTCGTAACGGTTAAGTACTAATCTTTTGGGCGTGCGGTTGGGGCGAAACGCCCCAACCGCACGCATAAAAGCTACACCCCTGCACAGGACCCAACCCCTGCCCCTTTATGCTTCACATAAATCAACTTCAAAAAATCATTTTACTTTACTTTATGCAAAGTTTTAGCTTGTAAGTGATTGTACTTCAAGCTCAAACAAGGTAAAGACATAACTGCACAGGTAATTTGCGTGAGGGGCATGAAGCATGCCCGTAAGGGCAGTGCGAAGCGCAGCGAAGCACCGAAGCGAAGCGCAGTGCGGAATGCCCCGACCCTTGCGCAGCAAGGGGCACGCCCAAATAAACAAAATTATCAAGCTCTAAAATAGCACAGCTACTTCTTTATCAAAAACAAGTATTCCTTGTGGCTGCTCATATCGTTTGTCCATTGGTTAGTCCAACGCATGTAGGTCATCACATTTCTTTTGTAGTCTATTTCAGCCATTTTAAGAAGCTTGCCTTCAGCACAAAGAATATCAAAAAGCTCTTGGCGAGTAGCCCTGCCCCCTGAACTGTAAGAAAGTAAAATGTAGTTTGCTTGCGTTTTAGCAATCAATCGGTGGATAGCTTGCATAGCTATGTAGTGTCCGCTTTCATCTTTTCTAAATTCTTCAAAAACTGAAGCTGCTATTTCATCGCGCGTGTCTTCTCTGCGCTTTGCACTTCCAAATATAGCTGGTTTATCATTGAGAATCAACGTTTTCCAAAAGTGATAATAAGCACTGTACCGCACTCTACTAGGAGGCATCTTTTCATTATTGGAACCATACGGCGGATCAAAATAAGCTAAATCAAATGCACGCCCTTCAATAAGAGTAAAAATATCCTGCCGAAATACTTCATTAGTACAGGAATTGACAAAAAGCTGCGGAACCCTAAGTACTAAATCTTTGTAAGACCTTGCTGACCACTTAGAAAGATATGCACTAAAATGCCCTAATGTGTTATCTACAGCATCCAAAGCTAACATTAAACTAGTTAAAGCTACGGCTTTTTCTATCTCTTCAAGATTAAGTCGGTCTATGGCATCGCGAATAGCATCTAACTTCATCGTATTTTTGAGCTGAAAGGGCTTTTTAGCAAACTCTTTTTGACTTCCTCCATAGTGTTCGCTAAACCATCCATAATAGCCTTTAAGACTGTTAAGATAGTCTATTAGTTCTTGATATTCTTTGGGATTCTTTTGGTTGAGCAAGTAAGCTTTGCCGAGTGTCTCTGACCATACGGCTATATCATTAGCGGTTACCTTAAAGCCTAATTGTGCAAAAGCTTGGGATACACGCGTAGAACCACTAAAACCATCTAAAACTGCGTTAAATGGAATATCTTGTACAATGTTGAGAATGTAAGGTAAAATTTTTAACTTTGAACCAATGTACTTTATGGACTGTGTAGAAGGTACCGCGTTTGACTTTATCATATTTTTTACATTCTGCCAAAGTATTTGCGCATAGACCACTCTGCGGTAAGCAGTAGAATAATTATTAGCAAATACCAATTGAATAAACGAAAAGGTCTACTTTCTTCTACTTTGATAGTACGAGGTCGGATACGACTATCTTTTAGCAAGTCTTCTTGAAGCTGCTTGACTTGATTTTGCAAATATGCTTTACCTTCTGTACGTAAAGCAATTTGATTGAGTAAATCAAAATTAGCTACTACATTTTGAAACTCTGCTTGAACCTGCGTTACTGTAAATTTTCCTGCGTCTGTGCCTATTTTTTTATTATTTTTATCTTTACCTTCGGCTGTAAAACTATATTCTCCTTCTGGCAAGCTTCCTATATTTAGTTGGTATATTCCTTTTCCTTGTGGCTTTAAAAAATAGGTTTGAGTTTCTTTTTTTGAGTTGACTAGGTTGATTTTTATCTCTCCATTCTCTACCCCGTTGTAGCTTTCATCGTACATTTCTCCTCTAAATATAATAGCATCTGTATTCTCATATAAGCGCTGATTAGTACTAACTATTAGTTTTCGTTTGTCTTTTTGAGCCATTAGCCATTGTACAATGTTTTGTATCCATGTATCGAAGATGGCGAAATTTTTGTCTTGCATATAGTTGGTCATGCGGATTTTCCAATAGTTATCTCCTATCAGTACAGCGTTTCTAAGATTCGTTTCCTCTTGTATAACCAGCAGAGGTACATCTAATTTTATGTTTTGAATCAGCTTTTTGGCTAAAACTTTACTGTTAGGTTTAGCTACAATTTCTGCATCTGAACACTGCAAGGGCGGAGCGTTTTTGAATAAAGTATTAAACCTTTGTGCATCAAAAGTAAAGGTACTATGAGTAAAATATTCATCAGTGGCTTCAAAATGGCATTCAGAGAACGTTGGACGATTACGAGCTTTACGCACGCCTATGCTACGAAAATGACTAATTAAATCTAAATTGGTGTTCGTACCTATCAAATAAAAAATCGGCAGTTTAACTTTATCCACTGCTTGATTGATGGCGTTTATAATCGGTATATCTGTGCTTTCATTCGGAAAGTTGTGCAGAATAACTATATCATAATCGGCAAAGGGAACAGTTTGAATATTTTCTGTAAATTCTACACCTTGAATACGAGAAATGACACGTACTTCTATATTTCCTGTATTGGCTATAGCTCTGTGTATAGCCATAACATCAGGACTAGGCGAACCAGAAAGCAAAAGAGCTTTTTGTTTATTCTTTTCCACTTTAATGTAAATACGCCATTGATTGTTTTTGTAGGTTGCTTCCCCTTCTAATCCTTTGATAGTGATATCATATACTTGTACGCCTTCTTCTTGTGGTTTAATTATCATCAAAGTAGAGTTTTGCTCTATGGATGCAGAAAAATGAAGAGGTTGTGTCTGTATAACTTTTCCTTTGTGGCTGATGGTCAATTCTGTTTTTTGATTAGGATAAGCAATAGCTTCATATTCAATTTGTATAGGAATTTCACTATTTAGGTAAGCAGTATTATTGTGCTGCACGTTTTTGATGCGGATATCTCTTTTTTGAGCAGTATCGCCTAAAACCAAAGTAAAAAAAGGTACGTTCAATTTTGTGAAAATTTCCGTAGGATTAAAACCTTGTGTGTAAATACCATCTGTGGCTAAAATAACTCCTCCCAAGTAGTAGTCTTGATAAAGATTGTATAATTCTTGTGCAGCTTCTGAAAGACACGTTTGTGTACCTTTGAAATTGAGTGAGTCCAAAGTTTTGTACAAGTGCAGATTTTTGTCAAACAAATGGGTTTGAAACTGCATTCTCTCTTGCAAAGATGGGTTTTGTAGTATTTTTTTCATTTCAGCAATGTATAAGCCTTTGATATAAGCTGAATCTTTCTGGGCTAAAAGGGATTGGGAGTTATCTTGTATAAGTAAGATGGTTGGTTTTTCAATTTTGGAGTATGTTTTATACCATGAAGGTTCCAACAAAAGCAAAAGCACGAGAAGTATTACTAAAAACCGAAGCACAAACAAAATCAAGCGTATAGTAGTAGAAAATTCTGTTTCTTTCTTTAGCCAATAGAGGAGTGCAGCAATACTCAAAGCGGCGCCTACACAGAGCAAAACATATCCATACGAAGTGCCTAAGGTTATCTGACTTGCTATCAGCATACTGCAAAACTACAAAAGTCTATGCTCAATTGAGTTACGTGTTGAGTATATTTTTGTTTTGCAAAAGGATAATGAAAGTTAAAATTTTATTTTTTTGGGCGTGCCCTTGTGGGCATTTGCTTGCGCTCATGCCCACAAGGTCGGCGTGCTTCGGGCTACGCTAACGCTTCGGTGCTACGCTTCGCTCCGCACCGTGCTAACGCACGCCCTTCGCATGCCTCACGCAGAATACTCCTCAAATCTTTTAACTTTTTGTAACCTGAAGTAATCTATTAAAAACTATTGGACACTTCTTAAAGTATAACCCTTTTTTTCTAACAAACGAATGATACCCTGCTCACCAGGTAGGTGCAGTGCCCCCACAGCAATAAATAGTGAAGTTGTTTTTATTTTAGCATCAATTCTATCCGCCATGTTGATATTTCTACGAACAATCAAAGCTTGCTGTGCTTCTCCTTTAAATTCCTTCTTTTGAGAAAATTCATATAGCTTAGTCAAATCGCCTGCCAAATAGTACTTCATCAATTCATCCATAGTTTTGTTCTTACCTTTCATCTTTTCTACTTCTTTTATTGCACTGACCAATTGCTTAGCTTGTTCTTCCACAGGAATCACAGATAGTGCTTGCATTTGTTCTTGAAGTGTTTCTAGTCCGATAATAGGTTTTTCAGCGCTTTTAGCAAGGTTAGCCAAGTACTTATCTAGGGGCTCTTCGCGCGAACCTGCGGGCTTAGGCTTTACTTGCTCCACTATGCTCATTAAGAAAATAGGTTTCATCATGGACATCATAGCAAAAGGTGTAGCAGGTGAATGCTTATTAAAAAACTTTTCCACTCTCTCATAATCTTTTTTAGATATTAAGTCTTTGAGCGTGCGCCCATCGTTCATCATCATGTATTGCATCAAAGCAATCGCATTAGCAGGACTTTGAGCAGAGTCTAAGTTAAGCTCCATTGCAAAAGCTTGGCATGCATCAAAAGCAGCCTTAAATCCGTTAGGAAAATTGAACACACGTTCATCTGTAACATGCATCGTTCCAAACAGATAAGACTTCTGCGTTAAACCATTGCCTGAAATCTCCCATAGTAGCCCCTTTTGTTGAGCAAAAACATTTATATGAACAAAAGACCAAATAAACAAAATAAACTTTAAGATAGGTCGCATAATTAAACTCCCAACGCAATAATACACAAAAAATAAACTTTTGAAACAACCGAAGGAATTTTTAGATGACATTCATATACATATTCTTACAAGCGAAGGATTTACAAAATAAAAAAGACAAAAAGAGAACTATATCCATGATTGAGCCACTACAGAAAAAAAGAAGCCATCAAAACGGTCTAAAAATCCACCATGCCCAGGTAAAAGCTGACTGCTATCTTTGATGCACGCGTACCTTTTTATTGCAGATTCTACTAAATCCCCAATGGGTGTACATACAGTTACAATTATACCTATCCATAAATATTTGCTCTCTCGTACAAAATTAAGCTCAAAAGCTAAAAAAACAGCTATTCCGCAGGCTATAAAGCTCGCAATTAAACCCTCTACCGTTTTTTTGGGACTAATTCGCAAAAACAAAGGATGTCTACCCCAATATCTACCTACAAAATAAGCACTAATATCACTTATCCAAACTAAAATGGCTACAAA
Organism: Bacteroidia bacterium; assembly: GCA_025056095.1. Taxonomy (NCBI): domain Bacteria; kingdom Pseudomonadati; phylum Bacteroidota; class Bacteroidia; species Bacteroidia bacterium. Next base: position 4,743 of record JANWVW010000096.1, on the reverse strand, counting down.
TACAGCACGAAAATAAAAAGGTTCATTCTTTACCCAACTAAATAACACTACCAAAGGAATGGCAAGGTAAAGAATACCAAGTAAAGCATATAAAACTTGTTGTACTTTATCAGGAATGGCTAAAAATAAGATAAAAACGGTGTACAAAACCAAAATAAGCCCATAATTTGCCTTGTATTCAAGTAGTATAGACACATTCAAAACAAAAATAGACAGCATCATGTAACTCCATAAAAAGTAAGATAAAGAAAACATTTTTTTCCACTCCCATGTACAAATAATTCCAATGATTGCCCAAAGCAGATAGTAAGTATATAAATGGACAGTCAAAAGCAGTATAAATAGTGTGCCCCCTATAAGAGCTGTTAAAGTCCTCAAAACTAAATTACTCATACTCGTCTATACCCGAGTATTGCTCTAAAATATTTTTAGCTTCGGCTACAAAATCGTTAGGCACGTACAGCTTGTAATTGCTCTCTTCTTCAAGTAAAATTGCAGGCATTTGGGCATCCTGTAAAATGACATAAAACTTATATATCAAATCGTAATTAGAGTGTTCAAAAATACTTTTCCATTCTTTTTTGTTTATCATATAAATAAGGCTTTTTGCAAAAATATCATTATCAATTGAGAAAATCAAAAGTTACTAGCTTATTCGTCTAAAATTCTATTTTTTCACTGAAAGACAAAAATAGTTCGTACTGGTATTGACAAACTTGGCACTGTACGATTAACTCTAAATATCATTTATTTGACTACACATACCCAAAAGCTGCATAATTTTGCTCGTTCTTTATGAAAAAGCAGTATTGTGTTACTCTCATATTCTTAGGACTTCTACTTTTTTGGAGTTGTCGGGAAAAAACCATTAAAGTTGTTACAGAGAAAGCCACTTTGCGGGATATTACAGAAACGGTAACGGCATCAGGTAAAATTCAGCCCGTAATTGAGGTAAAAATTACGCCTGATGTTTCAGGCGAAATTGTAGAACTTCCCGTGTATGAAGGTCAGATAGTACAAAAAGGGCAACTTATTGCTCGCATACGCCCTGATAATTATCAAGCTGCACTTGAACAAATGCAAGCTTCACTCAATACTGCTAAGGCAGATTTAGCTAATGCCAAAGCTGCCTTAGCCCAAGCTGAAAGCAGATTAGCTGCTGAAAAAATTAACGTAGAAAGAAGCCGAAAACTATTTGCAGAAAAAGTAATTAGCCAAGTTGAAATGGATAATGCCGAATTAGCGTATAATGTAGCCGTTTCGCAAAAAAATTCAGCAGAGCAACAAGTAGAAGCCGCTAAGTATCGCATAGAAAGTGCAGAAGCAAGCTTAAAACAAGCGCGTGAAAATCTTAATCGTACTTCATTATACGCACCTATGAGCGGAATTATCAGTAAACTTTCTGTCAAACTTGGTGAACGCGTAGTAGGCACTAGTCAAATGGCAGGTACAGAAATGATGCGCATAGCTGATTTTACTCAAATGGAAGTAAAAGTAGATGTAAATGAAAACGATATTGTCAACGTTTCAATTAACGACTCTGCCAAAATAGAAGTAGATGCTTACGCAGGCAAAGTTTTCACAGGACGAGTAACGAATATTGCCAACTCTTCTAATACCCTTGTTGCCAACACTTCAACCTCAACTGATCAAGTAACTAGCTTTGAAGTACGTATTTTAATTTCTCCCCATTCTTACCAAGAGATAACTAAACAAAAGAACAAAAAAATATCACCCTTTTTGCCAGGTATGTCGGCTAATGTAGAGATATACACTAACACTGTCAAAAACGCCTTGGCTGTACCTTCCCAAAGTGTAACTACAAGGTCAAAGGATAAAACTAGTGCAGAAAGTTCAAGCAGTGCTAAATCTACCAAAAATACTCAAACAGAAAAGCCCCAAGAAGTAGTATTTGTGTATCAAAATGGTATTGTAAAGCAAGTACCTGTACAAACGGGCATAGCGGATAATCAATATATTCAAATTATATCAGGTTTGAAGGAAGGGGATGAAGTAGTTTCGGGAAGTTACAGGGCTATTTCCAAAGAGCTTAAAGACGGCATGAAAGTAAAGAAAGTAACCGAGCAAGAATTAGAGAAGGAGAAATAAAGAGTAATCTGTTGTGTGTGATAAATTTGTTTTTTGCATGCAAAGGTTAATTTGTGGAAGTTAGATTTTAATTTTTTGGGCGTGCCCTTGCCCGCGTTTCGCTGCGCTCACGCGGGCAAGGTCGGCGTGCTTCGGGCTACGTGCGGAATGCCCCGACCCTTGCGCAGCAAGGGGCACGCCCAAAAGAAAATTAAAAATTAAAAGATTACCAAATAGTTAAAAATTCGGCTTTCTCTTCTCTAAAAAGGCACTTACGCCTTCCTTAAAGTCATTATGCGTAAAGCACTGACCAAAATTCTTAACCTCTTCCTCAAAACCATTTTTACTCTTATCAAAATAAGCATTGACACTTTTTATAGCTAAATACACCGCATTTGGACTTTGAGCATGAATTTTTGCTAAAACTTCTTTACACTTATTGAGCAATTCATGAGCAGGTACAACATAATTGACTAAACCTAATCGGTAAGCATCGTTGGCACTAATCATGTCCGTTGTCAAAATTAACTCTAAAGCTTTGGTTTTACCAATATATTGAACTAATCTTTGAGTTCCACCGTATCCAGGAATAAGTCCTAATTTCACTTCGGGCTGGCCAAATTTTGCATTTTCAGATGCTATACGCAAGTGGCACGCCATTGCTAATTCGCATCCCCCTCCAAGTGCAAATCCATTTACTGCGGCTACCACAGGCTTGGGTGAGTTTTCTATCATGTTAAAAATCATTTGCCCATTCCGAGATAAATGAGAAGCTTGTTGGGCATCCAAACCTACAAATTCTTGAATGTCTGCACCTGCGGCAAAAGCTTTTTCGCCCGCTCCAGTGATAATAACAGATTTTACCTCCGAATCGCTCAAAGCCTGCATAAAAGCAGTTTTGAGCTCATTTAGCAAAGTTTGATTCAAAGCATTGAGCTTGTCAGGGCGATTTAAGGTAATAATGCAAATTTTTTCCTCTACGGAAACTAATAAGGTCTGATACATAGTGCAAATGAAAAGAATTTTTTGTAAAAGTCAAAGTATGCTTTTGAAGCATAGTTCAGTAGAGCCTTATGGCTTAGGTATAACTAAAACTTTACCTTGTTTGAGTACTTCATTTTCTTTCAAATTATTGGCTTTCATAATCAAATGTTTTTGTTGAGAATTTCCATAATACTGCTGCGCAATAGCAGAAAGTGTTTCTCCTTGTGAAACAGTATGTTTTGCTTTAATTTTAACCACTAGTGGAGCATCTGCGTTTAGTTCAGGAAATTTCGGATGTCCTTTCTTTTTTGCGTCTTTGTTCCATGCTTTGAGTTCCTCTACGCTAACATTAAACTTTTGTGCAATTTTGGGCAGCACATCGCCTTTTCGCACAAAATACTCGTAATCAATCAGTTCAGGAATGTTTTTCTCTGCTTTTTGGGTACTTGTAGTATCTTGGACAGGTTCATTTTTTTGAACAGAAGTATTCGGCTGTGTAAATAAGCTGTCTTTGAGTTGAGTTAAAAAGTTCTCTTCGGCAGTTTTTTCTTTTGCCTTGTAAAAAGCTACAAATAAAGTGATAACCGTAGCCAACAAAACAATAACTATTAGCCCCAACTTTTGGTAATTATTCAAGTGTACTTTGTATTTAGGTTTAGATTCAGCAGGAGTTTCTGGCGAGTGTACAACTTCAATAGGGGGATCTATCAAAGGTGCAGAAGTTTGAGAAGTGGTCATTTGAGTATTTTGTATTGAGTTTTGAGGGGAGGTTTTGAGTTCATTTACGCGTATAATTTGTACGGTAACATTATCTATGCCCCCAAAATCATTCGCTGTGTCTACCAATTTTTTTGCTAAAACTTCAACGGGCTGGGCATGGTATTCAGAAAGTATGCTTTGTATAATTTTGTTACTTACGATGCCGTGCAGTCCATCCGTGCAAAGTAAAAACAGAGTATTTTTTTGAAGGGGCAACTTTTGAACCTCAATAGCAATAGGGAGAGTCATTTGTGTGCCAACTGCAGCAGTGAGTTGATGTTTTTGGGGATGTATCTCTGCATCAGAAGGTTGTATTTTTCCTTCATCAATCAGTTGCTGCACATAAGAATGGTCTTTGGTGAGCTGCAAAAGTTGGTTATCTTTGTATTGATATAAGCGCGTATCGCCCACGTGGGCAAAATAGATATAGCTACCGTCTAATACACAGACTACGCAGGTAGTTCCCATGCCCCTAAGGTGGAACTCTGTATTTGCTTGAGTATGAATGACTTCATTAGCTTTTGAAATAGATTGGGCTATTGCGTTTTCTATATTTTGGTGTTTTTTGTCTTTGAGGTATTCGATAATAGTATTAGCACATAGGGATGCTGCTACGGCACCCCCTGCATGACCCCCTAAACCATCGCACATTACGCTGATAAAGTAGCCTTCGGTTCTAAAAGTTTGAACAGTGTCTTCATTTACTTTGCGAATTTTGCCTATATCAGACAAATGGGCTTCTTGTATATCCATGCAAGCAAATTTATGGACATAGCTTGAAATAAAGTCAGAGCTGCGAGTAAAAAATTGTTATGAATTTAGTTGGAAGTAGTTGATTTTTATTTTTTGGGCGTGCCCTTGTGGGCGTTTCGCTTGCGCTCATGCCCACAAGGTCGGCGTGCTACGGGCTAC
>JANWVW010000095.1 GCA_025056095.1 Bacteroidia bacterium | reverse complement strand
GGGCATTCCGCACGTAGCCCGTAGCACGCCGACCTTGTGGGCATGAGCGCAAGCGAAACGCCCACAAGGACACGCCCAAAAAATAAAAATCCCTCACAAATTAACATTGTGAGGGCAAAAAATGAACATGAAGATACTTAATGTAATATACTTACTTTTTGAGTATATACACAGGTTGATTTATCAGTAACGACCAGCTGATAAATTCCATTGGGTAGATTATCTGTACTAAATACATAATTTTGTGCTTGTAGATCACCAGTGTGTAAAATTATTCTCGTTCCAAGAGCAGATATAAGTTCAATTTGAGCATTTTTCAAAGGTTCTCTTAACTGTAACTGCAAAAGATCAGAAACAGGGTTTGGATATACATCTACCGAGCCACTAAATAAATTTTGATGTAAATTAACGAGTGGACTGATAACCACCGTAATGCTAGGAATAGGGGTAGTTAGCGAGCCACTATTCGCATTGAGTTGTGTGGTACCAGGTGCATTAAATGTTAAATTTGAGAAGGTAGCCACTCCACTTACTGCTGTGGCTGTATGATTGACCATAGGCAAAGAAGCCGTATTTGTCAGGGTAACTAAAAGAGAGTGGTCTAAGTCACGGTTATTGTTAGCATCAGTACTTTCTACTACAGGAGATTGTGCTAATGGGCTCCCCTGAACACCTGTGGGAGAGGGTTGAGTAGTAAAACGAAGTTTAGAAGCTACTACACTGATTGCATTATTTGCTGCACCCGACTGGACAGGACTGTTGAGTGGCATCATGTAAGTACCTGTAAGGTTAAAACAAGAATTATCTATTTTGAAAGCTATGTTTTGTCCATCTACAGTAGTAGGTAGAGTTCCTCCTAAGCTCGTTTTGAGCCATATTTTTACCTTAACAATACTTACAGAATTGTCAAGAATGGTAACAGGACTTGTAGGTGCAAACACTAATGAGTCAGGTTTGATAGTAAGTGGGAATGCGGTAGAAGATCCTGTAGGTACAAAAACAGCTTCATGGATTAGTTGTGTCCAATCAGTAATATCATTTCCTGCACCTGCTTTAATTACGAAGCTGTTTAATATACTTGGAGTGGTATTAAAATCAGGACAATCTCCATCTTCTTTGATAATGAAATGGAAATTAAAAGGTGCGGATGCACTATCATTAGCCATAGAGCTGATAGTAGCTGGTGGAATAAACATTGGGTTATTAGAAATGGTATGACCTGTATTCATTAGAGAGTTGAGATAGGTGACCGTAGTGCCTGATGTCATATTTACAGTATTTGCTCCTGAATTCCAGTTTCCATCTGCATCTACGATAACAGAGGTGATATTTCCTGTACTAAAATCTCTAAATTCTACTCTGCGAATACCATTAGGAAGATTATTAGGTATAATTACGCCATATTTATTGGGTTTACCATCAACTTCGTTCTTATACCAGGTGGCTATTGAAGAAACTGAGGATAAATCCAGTCCATCGTTCTCAACGATACCTGACGCTATGGGCTGCCCTGTACCTGCCACGTTATCGTACAAATAAACCATTGTTTTAGGGGATGCAATCGTGGTGTCTTTGAGTGCAGAACCATTGGCTATTCCTGTACCGTAGTCAATGACATTAGTAGTGTCATTAGCTGCTACTCGGGTAGCTATGGTTGTTCCGCCTGCGCCATTGTTAAGCATGAGTTTAGGGATGAGCTTTTTACCAGGCGTAAATCTTGGATTGCCCGTAGTTTCTAGCATAAACCAGCCTGAATAAGTACCTGTGGCAGATGCAGTAAATTCTTCGTAGTTCCCCGCAGTAGCCATACCGGGGCTTGTAGTACGAGTAATGGTACCTGAAGTCATGTTAATAAGATAAGGATTTCCTGCACCTGATACGGTTATTGGGCTACCTACAGTATCCATTTGGTTGAAGTAGCGGTATGTTGCACCCGGCGTTAGACCTGATACGGTTCCCCAAAATATGAAAGGAGTACGGTTGTTGTTAGTACCATTTACACCTTGTACATACTTAGGCAGCTTAGTTACAAAGGTTATCTGTGCTGATGCAATGTGGAAACTGACTGCACAGACTAATACAGTAATGCGAATGAAGGAAGTTTTCATAATTTAAGTAACAATTTTGCTTCAAAGTTAAGATAAAGCCCATAAAACTGTGTTATCTTATTGTAAATTATATCCAATCTATTTTTTTATAGACAAAATCTATTTTTGAAGTTTAAGTTTTATTCTCTGGGCGTGTCCTTGCCCACACAAGCGCAGCGAAGTGTGAGCAGGGCACGCCCAAAAAATACATCAAAACAAAAATCTACTTCTTTGGCACGCATTGAGTAGTTCTTGTTTTGCTATTTTTATACTTTTAGAATATCATTGAGAATATCTCATTTAATCTGCTGTCCAAATCACCTACAAAAGTTTTGTGAGGAATACCTAAATCTCTCAAAATTTTCTCAAATTTCTGGTAGCCATTCTGACTTCTTAGCTCTATCCAATTTATATTTAGCTGGTTCAACTGCGTCTTATTCAATGTGGAGAGTTTGTCTGCCACAAGTATTTTGCTATTCCGAGCAACTACTGCATCTGCACTTTCAGGATTACCTTTGCCCATTAACTTTACTTCGCATTTGTATTTCTTTCCATTACAAATGAGGTAAAAGTCAACTTCTCTTTCAAAATTTAAAATACTACTTTTCTCTACTCTTCTGTTTAATTGAACAACGTAATAATCTTTTGGCACATCAAATAACATGCAGAGAGTTTGCATTAAAGGTTTTTCTACTTTTTTACCTGCTGTACTCCATAGCCCACCACGTAAAGCAGCACGTTTTACAGCTAATGTGTTAATAACAATCAAACTTTCATTGATGTTCAAGTCTACACTTACACCTCTAAACTTGATGGTTAAGTTCAAGTCTATATCCTCTTGGTTATCAAGCAAGTAGGAAATGGAACTATGCAAAAGTTCATAATGCTGATTGGATGCGTCAATAACTATTTGTTTAGTTGCAGAATTGAACATGTTGGTTATTGTTTTTCTATTCAAACCTGAATGAATGGCAATTTCATCAGCGCTTAGATTGGGATTAAGAAATTCTCTTTTATACCAGTCTATCACATTTTTATTTCGTATTTTGGCTTGTACTATTTTTTCAAAAAATTGTATAGCAAACTCTAAGAAGTGTGCATTGATTAAAGCTATAATTTCAATGCGGTAGTCCTGACTTTTTATTAGGCGAGAAATAATGTTTTTTGTTACTTGTTCAGTTAAGGTCATTTGATTTTTGATAATTCAATATGCTTGATAAATTCGGATAAAGTTAAAAATTTGACTTGTTCCTCGGGTATCAAAGTAGGGTTATTTTTAGTTTTCATATATTCAAAATAAGTAGGGTCTTTCTCTGTCAAAAAGAAGTTTCTGTCCATGAGCTTAGCCGTTTTTCCGACAGTTCCACTTCCTGCAAAAGGATCAAAAATCAAATCCCCTTTAAATGAATAGTATTGAATTACTCGTTTGCACAATTCTACAGGGAACACAGCAGAATGTATTTTATCAGAACAAGGCTCAATTTTCCAAACATTAGTGGTTTCGTATCCATCAGGAACTCGGCTATCCTCTATAACTTTTTTATCGTAGGATTTTATATTCCAATCAATTAGCTTGTTTGTTTCTTTTCTGTAGACCATTATATATTCAGTTACAGTGTTTGGTTTGTAAGCTAATGGTTTTCTATGCTGCATAAAGCCCCCGATTCTATTTTTGACGGCATATTCAGGCTTTTGCCAAATAATATCATCAATAAATTCCCATCCATTCTTTACTAGGTAATAATGTAAATCAAAAGGGATTGGGTATCGCTTACTAGAATGAGAACGGCTAACGCGAGGAATGATAATCGGCGAAGTATTGACTACTAAAAACCTACCTTCTTTGGTAATACGGTGAATTTCCTTAAAAACCTGTTCTAAAAACTCCAAGTAAGCTTGATAACTTGGATAAATAGAATAATCTCGGGCATTATAGTATGGGGGAGAAGTAAAAGTTAAGTGGATACTTTCATCAGGTACATACTTTAAAACTTCTAATACATCTGCATTTACCACAACATTTTTCAAAAACTCGTACGTTTCAGGGTGGGGCAAAGAATTTTGAAACGCAGGTTTTGCATGGGAAAAAAATTCCTTGCGAATTAACTGCTGTACCATTTCATTAGGATGATTAGCTAAAAGAATTAGGCGATTGATTATTTCTTGATCGTCATTAAAAACCAGCAATGCCCGTATTGCTTGGCATACAATCTTAGGGTCTTTATCTTGTAAGAGCTTACAAAGTATTTCCTTGTTTTTAGGATTTCTCATTCTACCAATAGCAGAGACTACCTCTCGTTTGACAAGTGTATTTGTTTCTTTTTCTAACATAGAATACAGTTCAGGCAAAAATTGCGCATCATTTAGCTTCCCTATATTTTTAACAGCTAACAATCTTACCTGAAAATGTTCATGCTTTAATAGTGGAATCAAAAATTCTCCATTAAAATTTTTTGGGGGATGTCCTAAGTTTTTTAATATAAAAGTAATGTTTTTGATTTCTTTTTGTTTGTCAATTAAATGACTTAACTCTCTACTATCTCTATTTTTTAGTTCATCAATAAGTTTTTTGCTTAACATATTTCAAGGTTATGCAGTGCAATTTACGAATTTTTGAGTTGTCATTGCGTGAGGTATGCGGAGGGTGGGCGTTAGCCCAGCGCGGAGCGCAGCGCAGCACCGAAGCGATAGCGTAGCCCGTAGCACGCCGACCTTGCCCACACAAGCGTAAGCGAAGTGTGGGCAAGGACACGCCCAAAAAATAAAAATAATTATCCTTCGTGTAAAATAAACTTTTAGAGCGGCTACCAAAAAAGGGAATATCTATTTTTTTGCAAGTAATTTATCACAGATAACTTGCTTGAACTTATCTACGGTATGGCTAAATAAACCTTTTGCCAAAGTCCATTTGATATTTTCTGCGGCAAATTTAGGCTTTAACTCATCTACACTTCGTAAAGTGGCATTAAGTACCGAACTTAATTTTTTTACATTAAAGTTACGTAAAATGAAGCCATTTTTGCCGTTAAAAATGAGATTTTCAGTAGCAGGCGTGTGATTAACAATAGGAATGGCACCTGCGTATCTTCCCTCTGCTAAAGCTGCCGAATATCCGTCATAAATAGGAGCAGATATAAAAATGTCTGTAATTTTCCACAAGGCAGGCATATATTGCGAAGGTAGATAAGAAAGATAAACAAAATTAGAATTATGTTGCGAATAATTTTCAAGCTGCGAAACAAAACGCCGATTTCCCCCATAACTCGCCCCAAGCATGATAAATTTAACTCTATCCCCCCAAAATGCATTAACATCTTTGAACGCTTCAAAAATAACATCGGCTTGATAAATAGGCTTTATACCTCTTGGACTTAATACCACTTTCTGATGAGGTTTGATTTGTAGCAAGTTTTTTACATACTCAATATCTGCCAATTGAACAGTATCAAATTTTTCCGTTTCTATGCCCCAATATGCTACATGATACTTCTCTTTTGGCACATTGAACCATTTTTCTAATCCATAAGCAATCCACTCATTGTCAGGAATAAGGTAGGTAGCAGTATTACAAAACTTTTGAACCTGCTGTGAAAAATAACGGTGCTTTAATTCTTGAATAAAAGTTCGCCTGGAACTTACTTTGTCTTTTGCCCATCCCCTTTGCTGAATAAGCTTGTAAATAGGTTCATAAGCAGGGGCATACTCTAACACATCTGCTCCCATAGCTTGAGCAACAATCGGTAATCCTACATTTGCCCACTTTGCCCAAGTTCCAAAAGGTGTTAAGTGCATCGGATTGAGAATTTCTATTTTCTCCCTTAAAATAGCCAACCTAAGGGCTTTGCGTTTTTGCCAAAACGTCAAATAACTATACTTTCCTTTGTGTAAGGAAACTACTTTCACATTCGGAATTTGAGCATCTTCTAATGAAAAAACTACAACCTCAAAACCTGCTTTTTGCAGCGCTAAAGCCCACTTTTGACAATGAAAATTTGTAGCTTGGGATAAAATTCCAATCCGCACCATTTATGCATTTACAAAAAACATACTAATTAAAGCTTCTGCAATTTTGCGGTCATTACTTAATCGTGGTAGTTTATTCTGCCCACCTAACTTGCCAATAGACTTCATATACTCTATGAATCCATCCTTGGGCACTACTCTAATTTTAAGCAACTGCAATACATTTCCTTGCCGCAAATCCTTGTAGTATGAGTTAAGCTTTTGCATCTTTTGGTCTAAGTGCACAGCAAAAGCATCTAAATTTTCAGGCTGCTTAGCAAATTCAATAAACCACTCATGATAAGGTAGCTCTTGATGTCTATCAGTTAAATAGGGGGCAACGGTAAATTCCGTAATTTCAGCACCAAAAGCTTGAGCTGTTTCCATCATAGCTTTGTTGACCTCCTCTACAATAACATGCTCGCCAAAAGCAGAAATAAAATGCTTAATTCGCCCTGTAACCACTATACGATAAGGATTTTTACTCACAAAGCGAACTGTATCCCCAATATTATAACCCCATAAGCCTGCGTTCGTATTGAGAATAATAGCATAGTTGACCCCTACTTCGACCTCTTGTAAAGATATACGCGTAGGATTAGGATTAAAAATGTCTTCAACAGGTACGAACTCATAAAAAATATAATTGTCCAATATCAATAGCAAACCTTCTTTATCTAAGGTGTCTTGATAAGCAATAAAACCTTCGGATGCAGGATATACCTCAATCATCTGTAATTTTTTACCAATAGCTTGATTAAGTACTTGCTCATAAGGTCTGTAATCTACTCCACCTTGCACAAAAACAGATAAGTTAGGAAACACTTCTGATAATTTTTTGCCTGTTAGTTTATAGATCTCTTCACAATACATTTGGACCCAAGGGGGAATACCTGAAATTAGCCTCAAATCTTGTGATATTGTTTCCTCTGCAATTTTTTTAACTTTAGTTTCCCAATCTGCAATGATATTTGTTTCCCAAGAAGGAACTCGATTACGCAAAAACATTTTAGGTACATGGTGCTGCACAATTCCTGACAATCTGCCCACAGGAACACCGTGTTTTATTTCATCAAATTCGGGGCTACCGCTTAAAAACATCATTTTACCAAGCATAAAACTTACATCGTTCATGTTATAGGCACATAAAAAAATAGCATCACGGGCAGCTTGTATGTGCGTGGGAATAGACTCTTTGGTAATGGGAATATATTTTGTTCCAGAAGTGGTACCCGAAGTTTTTGCAAAGTAAAGAGGTCTACCCTTCCATAAAACATTCTTTTCTCCATTGAGTACACGTTCAATATATGGTTTTAACCCTTCATAGTCATTGATGGGAACGTATTTTTTGTAGTCTTGATAGGTTTTAATTTTGTCAAAGTGGTGGTCTTTACCAAATGCTGTGTTTTTTGCTTGTTGAATAAGATAATGAAAAGTTTTTTCTTGGTACTCAATAGGATTATTTGCCCATTTTTGGATTTGTTTGTATCTGCGTTTCGCTAACAGTTTTAGAAGCCATGGTAGCATAATTTTCGAGGATATATAGCAGCAAAGTTAAAAAATGTTTCTGGTTGCATTACAAGTTTTGCATAACAAGGTTAAGGTATTTTATTTGATGAATTTTATTTTATTTTTGCAGAAATGAAAAAAATTCAGATTTGCATTTTAGTGGTAGGAATTTTGAGTTCTACCTTAGCGCAGGACATATCTGATGTATACAGGTGGTCTTTTGTTGGAATAGGTGGTACGGCACGCAGCGCAGGTTTAGCTAATGCTGTTACAGCACTGGGCGGCGATGCTATGAACGCAACGATTAATCCCGCAGGTATAGGACTATACCGAAGGAGCGATCTCATGTTCACTCTATCTACACGAATAGGTAACACATACAGCAAATACTTAGAAACAGATTCCTACGCAGGTCGTTTCAATTTAGCTATTTCAAATTTTGCATGGATATTACCCCTTAATCCCGATAACCGAGATAACGAAGACTGGCAAGGCGCAGTATTTTCATTTCATCTTAACCAATACAATAATTTTGCTAAAAGGACTATTTTTTCAGGCTACAATACAACAAACTCAATATGCGATTTTTATGCCCAAGAAGGAAACCGTACAGGCGTAGGTGAAAATACCTACTTTGGTAGATTAGGTTGGAACTCCTTTTTAACAGATAGCGCAGGCACAGATAAACTTTTACCTGCTATCACAGGCGGTAGAGTAAACCAGTCTTTTGACAGATTTGAAGCAGGAAGAATGGGAGAGTACGGAATTTCTTTTGCAGGTAATTATGCTGAAAAACTATTCTTAGGAATGAGCTTTAATGTAATTAGAGGAGTGTACAACCGTGAAATTGAATATGTAGAGGAATCTGATACGACTACAAATTTTAATTACATTCTCTCTCGAAACGGCGGTTTGGATGGCTATGGGCTGTTCCGAAGCACTTTCACAGAGGTACTGAAAACCAAAGCCACAGGAGTTAATCTTCGAATAGGAGCTCTATTTAAGCCTAATAACTGGCTTAGGTTGGGACTGCATTTTCAAACGCCTTCTCTTATAGGACTTGAAGATCAATACACTACCCAAGTAAATGCAGATTTTAGTCTCAAAATTGGTAATCCTAACTTTACTGCTCCCTCTTATGGGGATAGTATAAGGGGCACTTATGAATATAACATTATTACACCCGCAAGGTTAAAATTAGGAAGTGCTTTTTTCATTGCCCGCAGAGGTTTTATTACTTCTGAAATAGAGTATGTAAATTACCTTCGTGCTCTTATTTATGACGACAATAACTCTTTTAGGGAAGTGAATAAGCAAATTGCCCGAAACTTTCAAGCTGTACTTAACTTTAAGGTAGCAGGCGAAGTACGCTTAGATAATCACTTTCAATTCAGAGCAGGTTTTGCTGCCTTAACTACACCCCTTAATGCCGCAGCCCGCCAATATACTGCCAATAACTCTACTCAATACATTATGGCTTGGCAACCTAATATCACAGGCGGATTCGGCTATAGAGAAGAGAACTTTTACATAGACCTGGCTGCTATTTGGAATGTAACCGAAGAAAAATACTACCCTTACATTTTAGTAGATAGCCCTTCTCCCCTTGCAATTAACCGCTTTACTATGCTGCAAATATTCTTCACCGTAGGTTTCAGATTTTAAAAAGCTCTGAAAATGTCTTTTTTCGCTTAATAAATCTCAAAAAAACAATACTTTTGGGATAAAGCTCAACAGTTTGACTAGCTAACCGCTGGACCTGCATCCTTTTAAGCTTGTATTCTCGAATTTTACCGAAAAAGTGCCAATGTGCGCGTATAATAGCAACAACATGTTTAACCTTACCTTTGAACAAGTAAAACACTCCTGCTAAGCCATCTAAAATAAGTCTTTTAAGAAGTGTAGTGTACAATTTTTTTTGTGGAAGATTTTTGTACAGCATTAAAAGACTATTCCGAAAATTGAGATAAGTTTTTTTATGATGCTGCATAGATAATGTACCTCCCCCTACATGATAAACTACACTTTTAGGTTCGCACCAAACTTCATAGCCTGCTAATTTTGCCCGCCAACACCAATCTATCTCCTCCATGTGAGCAAAAAAAATTTCATCAAATCCACCAATATGATGCCATACTTTTTTTCGTATTAGCATACATGCACCTGTTGCCCAAAACACAGGTATAGCCTTATCGTATTGACCGTTGTCTTGCTCACAGTGTTCAAAAATTCTACCTCGGCAAAAAGGTATTCCATAGAGATCTAAAAAACCGCCACAAGCCCCTGCATATTCAAAATATGTCCTTTGACTATATGACCGAATTTTAGGCTGAACCGCAGCTATTTTTACGTTACTTTGCATGCACTCTACAAGTGGTTCAAGCCAATTTGGAGTAAGCTCAACATCAGAATTGAGAAAAACAATATATTCACCTTTGCAGTAAGGAACAGCATCATTATTCCCTTTTGCGAAACCTTTATTTTCTTGAAATTGAATAACTTCTGCATCAGTAAAATGGGCTTTTGCGTACGCTACACTATCATCGGTAGATGCATTGTCTACAATTAACCATTGCACACAAGGGTAAGTAGTTTGCTTGTAAAAAGGTAGAAATTTTTGTAGCCAGTGCTTGCCGTTATAGTTTAGTATTACTACGGAAACTAGCGGATAGTTCATTATGCAAAATTAAAAGCTTGCGAAGTAGCAGCACAACATAATTTATGCTTGGATTTACCTCAAATAATCACATATCTTATCTTACCTTTCAAATGAGAGGTACTCGTTTAAGTTGATACCTACCCTAAGCGGTCCCAAATTCTCTACAGGTTTTTTGAGTTTCTCCTCAATAAATTCTATATGGCTATAC
>JANWVW010000094.1 GCA_025056095.1 Bacteroidia bacterium | reverse complement strand
AGCACCGAAGCGATAGCGTAGCCCGTAGCACGCCGACCTTGTGGGCAAAAGCCCACAAGGGCACGCCCAAAAAAAATTCAATAAAAATTCAACCTTCACATAACTGTCCTTACAAAACAACTTGGCTTCAATCAAAGAATTTGCCCAAAACTGCATTGAACCTTAACAAAATCGCAAATCAAAAATTCTGACCAAACCCAAACAGCAATAACCTAACACACTAAAAATGAATTACTTGCCTAAAAAATTATAGTTTTTGCCCCCAAGTGTTATGTACTTTTGGTTAAAATGTGTTTATTTTGAGTTCATAAAACTATAAAAAACAGCCATGAACGTAATGCGAAAAAAACCCATCAGTGCTTTTGAGCAAGATGTACAAAAAAGTGAGCTCAAACGCGTATTAGGAAAGGGAGCGCTTACTTCTCTCGGCATAGGAGCTATTATTGGAACGGGCATATTTGTACTTACAGGAGTTGCCGCCCACGAACACGCAGGACCTGCCCTAACTATTTCTTTCGTAATTGCAGGCTTAGGATGCTTATTTGCTGCATTAGCGTATAGTGAGTTTGCGTCTATTTTACCTGTGGAAGGATCTGCTTATGCTTATTCTTATGGCACTGTGGGAGAGTTATTTGCATGGCTTATCGGATGGAACTTAATTTTGGAGTATGCTATGGGTTCGGCTACCGTTGCCGTAGGATGGTCTGCATACTTTAATAAACTTTTGCACTTGTGGAACCTGCACATCCCTGACTGGCTATGCAATGACCCTGGTACAATTGCTAGTCAAATCAAGGAAGGGACTAAACAAGCTCAAAATTTTTGGTTTATTGGAAGTATTCCAATTGCCTTTAATCTACCTGCGTTTTTGATAATATGGACTATTACAGGAATTTTAGTACGTGGAATTAGCGAATCAGCTAAAACGAACAACGTAATGGTAGCTATTAAGTTAGGTGCGGTTTTGTTTGTTATTATCGCAGGAGCGGCTTATATCAATACAGAAAATTGGACACCTTTTATTCCTGAACGTTTTGTAGATGAAAAAGGCGCAGGGCACTACGGATGGCAAGGAATTATGACCGCAGCAGGAATTGTCTTTTTTGCATACATTGGTTTTGATGCGGTTTCTACACAAGCCGGCGAAGCTAAAAATCCTACTCGTGATGTTCCTTTTGCAATTATAGCTTCTTTATTCATCTGCACGCTTTTATACATTTTAGTGGTATTAGTAGTTACAGGAATGGTCAATTACAAAAACATTGATGTAAATGCCCCTATTGCTGCTGCATTTGAAAGTAAAGGATTAAGTTTTGCTGTTTATATTATTACGATAGCAGCCGTAGCGGGTTTAACTTCGGTTTTATTAGTTATGCTGCTTTCTCAAACACGTATTTTTTTAGGTATGGCAAAAGATGGGCTATTGCCCTACAAAATTTTTGGGTACGTACATCCTACCTTCAAAACTCCTGCTCGCAGCACTTTATTAGTAGGTGGAATAGTTTCTGTTGTATCAGCACTTACGCCAATTAGTAACTTGGCAGAAATGACTAGCATAGGAACTTTGTTAGCTTTTGCTATGATTTGCGGCGCAGTTTGGATGCTTCGAATTAAAGAACCTAACCTGCATAGACCTTTCAAAGCTCCTGCTTTGCCCATTGTGGCTTTTTTAGGAGTAGTCTTTAACGTAGCTATGATGATTAGTTTAAAGCAAAATACCTGGATACGCTTAATTGTGTGGGTGGCAATTGGACTGTTAATCTATTTCTTGTATAGCTACAAAAATAGCAAGCTAAATCAACCTACACTTAGTCATTCCAACACCAAAAACTAACTTTCCCAAAAAATAAAAAGTGAATTTTTTTTGTATTGTCTATTCTTTTTTATATTTGCAATAACAACGCTACCGTTATGAAACAAAAAGCCTATCTGTGGAGCATGCTGTATGGCTTAGACTACTTAAAACACTACCACGCGGGTATCACTTCATACATTGAAAAAATTAAAAATATTTACCTAAAAGATACCAACCAACAGGAATTAGACATTATCCTGAAGCAAGCTAAAAAGTATCTCTCTGTTCCTTTTACCACAGCTCAACCTGCGGAAAATGTATTTTGCTATCTAAAACCCAAAACAAACGCTACTACTTACCTTCCTATTGAAATACTCTCAATCGAAAAAGATAGCCATATTTGTCAAAATCAAAAACCTGATGAACAAGAAATAACGAAACACATTCAAGCCTTTGTGGATGAATTAGAAAAAATCTCCACAGATACAGAGCTTATTCCATTTGCGACCACTCTGCTTTACATATACAAAAAATACCTCACTTGCCTATCTATCAATGAAAAATATCCTTTCGTAAATGCATTTGAAGACATAAAGATCCTTAGTGCTTTTGCTCATACTATTGCAGAACAAGGTCAAATACAAAATGGAAGTGTGGTATACGGTCAGAAATACCCTTTTGTTTTGCTTTGCATAGATATTTCAGGTATTCAGAGCTACATCTACAATATTTTAAGCAAATTAGCCGCAAAATCCCTAAAAGGGCGCTCTTTTTACTTAATTTTATTGACAGATACCATTATTCAGAGAATACACAAAGAATTAGGTACTACTCAAAGCCATATTATTTATTCAGGTGGAGGAAAGGGCTACCTGCTTCTACCTCATACAAACAACTTTTCGGAACTCATTGAGCATATTGAAAAACGTATTGTTAAACAAATTCTATATGAACACTATGGTGATTTGTACGTCAATATTGGCTACATTCCTTTCAGTTTTGATGAAAACAATGAAATTATTTTTGAATATCAAAATGAAACCAAAAAGGGACTAAAAGAGCTTTGGAACTCTGTCATTCATGTTACAGGTAAGAAAAAATATACGAAATTTAAGTTCTTACTATCAGAGAAATACAGCGATTTGTTTGAGCCTTCAGGTGCAGGTGGAAAAGCAGAGTGCTGTGATATTACGGGTAAAGAAGCACCCAAAGGAAGTAAGTTAGTACTTCTTGATGAAAAGGAGAGTGAGGATGAAAATAAAGTTCAATATAAGGTTACTCGTATAGTTAAGCGTCAAGTAGAATTAGCAGAAAATCTGCGTTCATCTAAATATCTTATTCAAAGCTACTATAAACTATCCCAAATTGAAGACGAAAACAGATTTCAACCTCTACAACAAGGCGTATTTTATACATTTTTGACCAAAGAAAAGGAAAAAATAGATAATGCTTTGGTTAAGATTTTTAATCGTACAGAGGATTTTTTGAACAGTATAAAAGGTAATAACCTGGCGTACGGATTCACTTTTTATGGTGGTAATGAAATATGTCCCCCTTTTACTGATTTAGCTAAAAATGAAAATAATGCAAAGGGTTTTACTCGTTTGGGTATACTGCGCATGGATGTAGATAATTTAGGTAGTATCTTTAATGAAGGTTTAGGGGAAGAGATCCGTAATTTTGCTAGCTTATCTACGCTCTCTACTCGGTTGGATTGGTTTTTTAGTGGTTATCTAAATACTATAAAAGAGCAAGTAAATAAAACCTATTCAAGTAAAAATTCTTTACATATTTTGTATTCAGGGGGTGATGATTTATTTGTCATTGGGCGCTGGGACTTAATTATAGAACTTGCAGGAAAAATAAGAAAAGACTTTCGGGATTTTGTTGGGAGAGAAGACATTTCTATTTCAGGCGGTATTGCTATTGTAGATGAGAAATATCCTATTGCCAAAGCCGCAGATGAAGCAGGTCAAGCTGAAGAAAAAGCTAAAAAATACAATCCACAGAACTTAGTCAAGTCACCTAAAAATGCAGTCTGTTTGCTTGATGAACCTGTATCTTGGAACAAAGAGTTTGACTTTGTAACGGAGTATTGGGATAAACTAGTAGAATACTTAAAGGAAGGTGTTATTAGCAAAAACTTTCTGCAAAAACTCTTTGAATATAGAAACTTGCAAAAACAAAGTAAACTGACATGGCAATACTTGGCAGCTTACAATATTGCTCGGAATACAAATCAGAAAAACACTCTAGCTTTAAGTGAGCTTAAAACTTTGATATTTCTCGGAGATATCAAAGCAAAATTTACACCTGAACGTACATTAGAATTACTTTGTATCGCTGCCCGACTAGCTGACTTTACTATGAGAAATGAGAAAAGCATATAAACTATTAAATTTATACAGCTATGAAAATACCAGGGCAAACCGTACTAAAAGAAAAAAAAACAGTAGAATTTAAACCTGAACAATGGGAAGAATGGATTACAAGAAAAGAAGGTTTACCTCGAGAAGCTATTGAATTCTGTGAAGTGTTTGCTTATGACTTAATTCAGGGGTCTCCCTTAACTACTTCACAGATTCGGAACTTCTTTGGAGAAGTTCGTCGTATTCAGCTCAAAGGTTTTGAACAGAACAAAATGGACTTTTATATGCTTAAACCCAAGCTGGCTTACAATAAATCTCGACAAGGAAATGAAAACAAAATTCATCTTTTCTATGAAGTGGTTAGTCAGTTGATTGATAAAGTGAATGATGAAGTAAGCTACAATAATTTCGCTACTTTTATTGAAGCTGTTATTGCGTATCACAAAGCTCATGGAGGAAAGTAATAGTATTAAACTAAAATTAAGAATAATATGCTAAAAAAGAAAATCATTATCAGAGGAAAAATTAAAGCCCTTACAGGGCTGCATATTGGGGGCTCTAATACGGCGCTAAGCATTGGTGGGGTTGATGTGTTTGTTGTTCGCAATCCACTAACTAACAAGCCTTATATCCCAGGTAGCAGTATTAAAGGTAAAATGCGCTGCTTATTGGAACAACTTGATGGTATTTCTGAAGAAAAAAATCCTAGACAAGGGCAGCACATTAAGTACGGACCCAGTAAAAAAGGTAAAATAGCGCATATTTTCGGTAATTCAGATAATGATGACCCTGTTCCATCTAAAATTATTGTAAGAGATGGAGATTTGCTGGATGAAAAGCAAGAAATTCTCAAAAACAAATTTACAGATTTACCTTATACAGAAGCTAAGACAGAAGTAGTTATTGATAGAAAAACAGCAAAAGCTACTCCGCGCACAATAGAGCGAGTACCTGCTGGTGCTGAATTTAGCCTTAATATTGTAGTAAATGTGTTAGAAGGAGATAATGAACAAGAAAATTTGCGAATCATATTCAATGGTTTGCGACTCATTCAAGATGATTATTTAGGGGGTAAGGGTTCACGGGGATGTGGGCAGGTACAATTTTACATTGAGTCTATAAAAGAACGCTCCAAAGAATTTTACCTTGATACAGCACCTGAAAAGGACTATACAGAAGTTCCCATTCCTGCAGATCTAAAAGCTTAAAGTTTATGGGACTACGCACATTTACAATATTCAAACTCTACTTTGAAACTCCTTTGCATATTGCTACGCCAAGTGCGGTCTATGACCGAACAGAAGAATTTTTACACTCAGATAAAATGTATGCTGCTTTTGTAGCAGCATGGGCAATGCTGGGCATACCTATACCTACTCCTTCTTTTAGTTTTGCAATATCTAGCCTGTTTCCTTTCTATGAAAACTCTTATCTATTTCCTAAGCCATTTTCCTATCAAGTAAATAGTACTAGCGGTATTGCCTTCAAAAAGCTAAAAAAAATTAAATACGTAGATAGCACCTACTTACAGTTGATCTTACAAGGTCAAGACTTGAACTTATCTGATGAAAATCATATCAATGATTCAATACTAAGTGAGAGGGCAAAAGAAATAAAGCTGTTTGAGAAGCATGTTGTGCAGCGAGTAAAAATTGAGCAAACTCCGAATAGGCGTGAAACTATGCCCTTTTACCTTGAACGCCTGTACTTTCATGAAAAAGCAGGACTTTACTTCATCTTTGAAGGCAGCCCACAAGACAAAGAATTAGTTCGTACAGCTTTACGCTTACTTTCTGATGAAGGTATAGGCACAGACAGAAATGTAGGTAATGGTTTTTTTACTTTTGAAGAAACTACTTTGTCTATTGAACTACCTCAAAAGGCTAATCGTCTATTATGTTTAGGTATGTTTCTACCTGAAAACCAAGAACAATTACAAACTATGCTTGAAAACGCTGAATATGAACTCAAGCTGCGTGGTGGATACATTTCTACACCACCTTTTCTTTCGTATAGAAAAAGGTTTATCAATATGTTCAGTGAAGGAAGCGTATTCAGTTTACCCGAGCATCAAACTAAACCAAGTGAACCTTTGATTTTAGGTGGATATGTAGACCTAGAACCTGACATTATGAAAGGACACACAGAAGAACATTCTATAATAAGAATAGGAAAAACACTTTTTTTACCGTTTTATCAATCTTAAATAGAATATGAAGAAAGATTTAGTAGAGCAAGCTTACATTGCTGTTGATTTTTTAACTCCTACACATGTAGGTGCAGGAAACGAAAAAGCATGGGATAGCCTTGTGCAGTATTATGACCAAAGAAACAAAAAACTCTACATTTACGATCTAGATGCATATTTGAGAAAAAAAACCTACGAGGAACTAAATAGAATTACTAATGATATCATCAACGCAAGTTTTAGCCCCAAATTTGAAGATATCAAAGATTGTATCATTCATGAATTTGATTGCCCTATACCTCCCGAAAAGAATAATCCCATCAAAACTCTTATTCGTAACGGAGAAGGCTATCCCTATTTACCTGGTAGCAGTATAAAAGGAGCATTGCGGAGCGTATTATTTAATTACTTGTACAAAAAGGTCAAAGTAGACGAAAAAAAGATAGAAGAAAGCCTTTTCGGCAAAATTGATAACAACCTCATGCGTTTGATACAAGTAAGTGATGCATATTTTCTAAACTCTCGTATATATGCTACTAAGTTATTTAACTTAAAAAATAGCGGAGGAAATCGTTTTGAAGGTGCTTGGAAATCTGCACTAAAAAGAGGTAATGAAACAAAATTTAAAGAAACAGGTTTTGTAACCCACTTTGAAACATTTTCAGGTAAATCTGTTTTTCGGATAAACATTGCCGAGAAGGTGTATCAGCTGCTAGAACCTGACACTCCGCCTAACGCTAACCACATCATTCAACAGCAAGGTAGTACCATTGAGTTCATTTTTCAGATAGTCAATAACTATACACGTAACTTCATTAAAAAAGAAATTGATTTTTTTGACGAGTACCAAACGGATAAAACAAATAACATCCGTAATAAACTTCAAGATTTACTTAAAAATGTCCCGAATAGTAATCAATCTTGTGTATTGCGTATAGGTATGGGAAGTGGCTTTCACGCCATTACAGGGGATTGGCAGTTCGAAAATCATTTATTAGAAAGTATTATTCAGTCGAAAAAAACAGAAAAGTTTTACAAATCTCGTAAAATTGCATTTCATCCTGTTAATCAAGATTACGAAATGCGCCTAATGGGCTTTGCTAGACTAACAATAGTAGATGAACAAGAAAAAGACTCTATCTTACAAAAGTTAGAAGAAGCTAAAATAGCAAAACAAAAATCGTTAAAAAATATTTCTTTACTCTCTTTGGCTGAAGAAACAGAAGATAAACCCCAAACCGAAATACCCGTTCAAAATACCATAGTGGAAACGAAAGAAAACACTTCGATGCTTAATTACCCACGGCAAGATAAACTCAAACAGGGCGATAAAGTACAAGCTATTGTCAAGCGTAGAGAAGGTTCGCAAGTATTTGTCCAATTATGTGTAGAAGGACTAGAAAGAGAGTTTAGCTTTAAATACCATGCTTCTGACCTCATCCCTGGAGCTGTTGTAGAAGTGCAAATTACAGACTACAACAAAAAACAAAAAGAAATACAACACGTCATTTTTAGTAAAAAGCTTTCATAATGTAAGTTTAGCGTTATATTAGATAAGTGGTTACAGCGCTAATTTTAATTCCAAAATTTCAAAAGACATACAGCCTAAATTTTTGTATTTTTGTTTTATGCTTTACGCTAAAATGAATTTGTTGTGGATAGCATGCAGTTTTCTTTTTAGTTCTGAGTACTTTTCTACCCCTTATGACTCCATAGGACAGAAAATGATTGCAGGTAAGCGATGCATAATTTACAAAATAGAACCTGGTAATACCATCTCTGCACTTGCTCAAAAGTACAGTACTAACCTCAATGCTATTAAGGAAGTCAATCCGGGTATTGAGATTGACAAACTGCGGGTAGGTCAAATTATCTATATTCCTCGTGGCACAGGGCTATCTCAAAGTACCAATCATCGCACTCAAAGTATGCAGCCTATATACTATGTTGTAAAATCTGGGGACACCCCAAGCAGAATAGCTCAAAAGCATGGAATTAGTCTGCAAAAGCTTTATGCGTGGAATGGATTTACCAAAACTCCTACATTACAAATAGGTCAAAAATTGATTGTAGGTTATTCAAACAATTCAAACGAAACCAATCACAGTCCTATATCGCACGCTACACAATCAGACACTGATGTAAATCCTGCTGCTTTTGATAATCCTAATCCGCAGGTAAAAGTAGTAGCTCAAGATGAAATAGGTAAAAAAGACGTATTGAATGAAGTTTTTGTCAAACCGTATCAAAAAAAGACAGAAACAGGTAGAGCAATTGTAACAGACAGTTTGTTGAAGCCTGACAGTTTTGGGGCTATTCATAAGGATTTGAAAATAGGTACGATTATCACTATTATTAACCCAGCTAATAAGAAAAGTGTTTATGCACGCATAGAAGCTAACGAACCCACTTTAACCTATTTACTTAGAGTTACACCTGCTATTGCGGAAATGCTAAAAACATCGGAAAAGGAATTTAATGTTGAAATAAAATATGTACAGTGAAAGTCCTTTTTTTCAAGCTAAAAAACCGAGAGAAGTACATATTGGCTATTTCAAAGCCACCCGAAAGGCATCGTATTCGTTGGTTTTCTCTTTACCTTTGCTGCTAGGCTATGAAGTATTGATTAGATTACAAAATACTCCTGTAGTCAATGGTGTAGCAAATTGGATAGAGCAATTAAGTAATTTGTTAGGTTTTTGGGGGCGTATAGTTGCTAGTGCATTGGTTGTACTGCTTTGCATCTTTGCCATTTACAGAGATAGAAAGCAGGGCATAAAGATAAAAAAGTTTTACATGGTAGGTATGATGATAGAATCGCTGATTTATGCCTTCTTATTAGCACCCTTAGTAGCAATTATCTTTTTTGGCTACAAGTTGATAATCTATGATGAACATTCATTAGGGATGACTACACAAATAGCTTTATGTCTGGGCGCAGGTTTTTATGAGGAATTTGTCTTTCGGTTCTTATTGATAGGTTTTCCTTTTGTCATGTTGGACAACATGTATCCTGAAAGCAAAATGTACGGAACAAAACTTTTGATTTTTGCAATCTCTGCTGCCTTATTTTCTTATATACATTACATTGGCACGTATGCTGATGTGTTCACATGGTCTTCTTTTATTTTCAGAATGGGAGCAGGTATGGTATTAGGAATAATATTTTTGCTTAGAGGATTCGGCATAGCTGCTTGGACACACGCAATTTACGATATTTTGATAACTTTTGATGTACTTAAATACTTCTTTCATTCCTAATTTGCTTAATTTTTAGGTAGTATTACAGTATGGATACAGTAGGCAAATTGTATATTGTACCTACACCTATCGGCAATTTGCAGGATATTACTCTAAGAGCCATAGCTATACTAAAAATAGTAGATTATATTGCCGTAGAAGATACCCGTATTACTAACATACTGCTTAAAACTTACGGTATTCAAACGCCAATGATAAGCTACCACCAGCACAATGAGGACTATCAAGCAAGTCATATCATAAAGTTGATTAAGGAAGGTAAAAATGTTGCCATTGTTAGCGATGCAGGTACGCCGGGCATTAGTGATGCAGCTTATACCGTAGTCAATGCTGCTATTGAGAATCAGATTGTAGTAGAAACGCTGCCGGGTCCCGTGGCTTTTATTCCTGCCCTTATCAACAGTGGATTTCCTACACATAGGTTTTGCTTTGAAGGTTTTTTACCTTTGAAAAAAGGACGAAAAGCTCGTTGGGCAGAACTGCAAAATGAGACCCGAACAATAGTTTTATACGAATCGCCCCACAGATTACTCAAAACCTTACGAGAAATAGAAATTTACTTAGGCAAAACGGTTAGAGTATCTGTAAGCAGAGAAATTTCCAAAGTTTTTGAACAGACCATTCGAGGTAACATAACAGAGCTGATTGAGCATTTTGAACAGCATCCCCCAAAGGGCGAGTTTGTAATTGTTATTCATAAAACTGAATAGGCGAATAGAAGCAAGAAATTGTTTTTCAAAGTTTCAGGTTTGTCCAAAATTGTAGGATAATTTTATTTTTTTTGATTTTTTGGGCGTGCCCCTTGCTGACGCAAGGGTCGGGGCATTCCGCACTGCGCTTCGCTTCGGTGCTTCGCT
>JANWVW010000093.1 GCA_025056095.1 Bacteroidia bacterium | reverse complement strand
GCGTCAGCGTAGCCCGTAGCACGCCGACCTTGTGGGCATGAGCGCAGCGAAACGCCCACAAGGGCACGCCCAAAAAATCTAAGATACTCAAATCAAGAAATTCTCGTTTGAAGAATCAACTCCAATGGTATATGCGATTAGAGTTTACTAAAACGAATAAACTGCTTGCAACCATAGCAATAGCAGAAAAAACAGGATTGATGTAGCCCATAACCGCTAAGCCAATTGCAATTATGTTGTAAAAAAACGCCCAAAACAAATTAGAACGCACAATGCCGCGCACAAACTTAGACAGGCGAATAAGTTCTATAAGTTGTAATAAATCGCCCATCAGAATGATGTCCGCAGATTGTTTGGCTATATCCTCTGCCTTAGAAACAGCAACTCCTATTTCAGCTTGGGCTAAGGCAGGCGCATCATTGATACCATCCGCCAACATAATGTGAACTTCTTTATCTTGTTTGAGAATATCGAGCTTATCCTGCGGTAACAAACTGTGCCTATACTTGCGAATGTTGAGCTGCTGGGCTACTCTTCGAGCAGATTTTTCGTGATCGCCTGTAAGAATAACCTCCTCTATATACAACTCATGAATTTTTTCTTGAAAAACTCTAAAATCATCTCGAATTTTATCTTCAAAAGTGAAAACGGCTACTAAATTTTTATCTACTGCAAAATACACTGTGGGCAAGTCTTCAGGTTGGTCAAAAATTGTCTTATTTATTTCAATCCCTTTTTCTACACAGAACTTCTCACTACCACAGAGAATTTCTTTACCTCCAAAATAAGCCGTAACTCCTTTTCCTACGTGGCTTTGAACATTTTCCAAGTTAGGTAGAGTTAGGTCTATTTTCTTATAGTGGTCTAAAATAGCCTTAGCCAAAGGGTGGTTGGTTTGCTGTTCAATAGCTAGCAAATAGGGCAGAAAAGTGAACTTATCTTTGAGCCATACTTCTTTATGTAAAGTAAATTTTGCTTCGGTAATTGTACCTGTTTTGTCATAGTAAATTCGTTTAGCAAGGTGAAGTTTATCTAAAACGTCTAGATCTTGGACAATAACGCCAATTTCAGCTGTTTTAGAGAGAGCAAGATACTGCGCAATGGGTGTAGCTAAACCTAATGCACAAGGGCAAGCTACAATCAAAACGGCTAAGGCG
Organism: Bacteroidia bacterium; assembly: GCA_025056095.1. Taxonomy (NCBI): domain Bacteria; kingdom Pseudomonadati; phylum Bacteroidota; class Bacteroidia; species Bacteroidia bacterium. Next base: position 9,387 of record JANWVW010000093.1, on the reverse strand, counting down.
CTTTCAAAACCTTTAACAGGATTTTTTTCTATAAACCACCAGCCCAGAAAAGTAAATAAGGCAATGATAAGAACTGTTGGCGTGAAATACGATGCAATTTTATCTACTAATTTTTGCAAACGTGTTTCTCTTAGCTTTGCCATTTGAGAGAGTCTTTGTATATGCGCTAGTGCTGTTTGTTCCCCTATCTGTTCTACTTTCATGGTAAGTATGCCATCTACTACAATAGTACCTGCATAGACTTTACTGTTAGGAGCTTTTTCTATCCATTTGGACTCGCCTGTAAACATTGCTTCGTTGACGGCTACTGTTTCCCATAATACTGTTCCATCAGCAGGAATTCGCTGACCTGTTTTGACCTTGATAATATCCCCTGTGTTTATATTTTGTAGGGGTACCTCTATTTCTTGGTCGTTTTGGATTTGGATAACCGTATCGGGTAAGCTTACTTTTAGTTTTTCTAATACTCGTGCTGCCCGTGCTTTGCCCGAAGACTCTAATAAACGCCCTGTGGTTACTAAGAAAAGTATCATACAAGCGGTGTCAAAATACACTTTGCCTTCTATAAAAATTTGGTAAATACTGAAAAAGAACGCAGTAAATGTACCTATGGCAATAAGAGTATCTGTATCAAACCTGCGGTTTTGGATAGCTGAACGTAAGTATGGTATGCCCAAAATGAGTATAACGGGGGTTGCTAATATCAACTGTAACCAGTTGTTAAGATTATGAAGGTTGTCTATTTGTAAAGCTTGTGTAAAATCAGATGAATACGTCAAAAAGCTGAGCATCATTACATTCATTGCAAAAAAGCCGCCTAGTGCCATTTTGGCGACATATAACATTGAGATACCTTCTTGTCCCTTTTCTCCTGTGATAGAATAAGTTAGGCTGCATCCCGAGCAACAAAAAGATAATTTTTCACCACGTATTTCCTTAACAATCGCTGCGCCATCAGATATAGGTAGTTCACACTGGGTACAAATCTTCATAGAACAAATATACTAAAAAACGTTGCTGAATTTCCTTTAGGTTCCTACTGTGCCGATATTGTCTGTAAGTTAGGTAAGGTTATGGTAAATTTGGTACCAACATTAGGTTTAGATTGCATTTCAATCTTACCTCCTAATTTTTCTACTGCACTTTTGACTATATACAATCCTAATCCTGAACCTTCGGAAGTGGTAGATGCCCTAAAAAACATGTCAAATACTTTGTTTTGATACTCGTAGGGTATACCTTCGCCATTATCTTCCACTGTAAAAATAGCGTGATGTTTAAATATGTTCACTTGAATATAAACCTTTGGTTGATGTTCTGCTTTTTTAGGTTGATATTTAATGGCATTTGCAATAAGATTATTAAGAATTAAACCAATTCGGGTAGGGTCGGAATAAAACTCTTCTTTCTGATTAACTTCAACTTGAATATCCGTTTTTTGAAAATTATCCATGTATGCTAATCCTTCTAAGCAGCTTTTAATTTGTTCCTGCCAATCTACGGGTCTTACCTCTAGCTCAGTGCGATTGTTTCGAGATAGAGCTAAAAGATCTACAACAAAGTTATCCAATCGCATAACGCTTTTTTCAATTAAATCAAAGTAGTGTGCTACTTCAGGCGAAAGTTGCTCCTCTTTGGCTAAATTGATAATCCCCAAAATAGAGCGCAAAGGGGCTTTTAGGTCGTGCGAAGCTCTGTAAGTGAAGCTATCTAGCTCAAAATTTGCTTTTTGTAAAGCAATTAGGTTATTTTTAGCTTCAGTAATATCCATGCAAGCCCCCTCAATCCAGTTATATTCAGGGTAAAAACGAGCAGATATGGAGATCCAAATTTGCTGCCCATTCCGTTTTTTTGCTAAAATTTCATAATTTTCTACAACTCCTTTGGAAGTAAGCTCGCTTAATAGTTTATCTCTATCCTCAGGATAAACATAGACATCATTAGGTATATTGATTTCATTAGTATTCTCCCATCCAAAAATTTCCTTTGCCTTCTGGTTTGCTTCTAAAACTTTACCATCTAAGCTTGTTCTAAAAATACCTACAATTGAGTTTTCAAATAAGTTTTTGTATTTCGCTTCGCTCTGTTTCAGAAGAAATTCTGTTTTTTTGATAGCTGTAATATCGGTAAAAGTAGTAACTACTAAAGTAGAACCATCTTCTAACTTAACATCTTTTGATACAATATACACATCTCGGAGTTCGCCATCTTTTGTACAAATTTGCCAGTTTCTGAGCTTATGTACTAAGCCATAAATAATTTTTAGTTGGTGAGCTTGAGCCAAAGCCTGGTCTTTTTCTTTTAAAATACTGATAAAGGGTTTGTTTAACACTTCTTGCTCTTGGTATCCTGTAATTTCTGTAAAGGCTTTATTAACTTTTTGGAATATACCTTCTTCATTCAAAACGCATATAGCAGAGGTTGCGGTATCGTAAACTAGGGATAAGAGATGTTCTCTTTGTTGTAAAGCACGTTGTGCTTTTAGTTGTTGTGTAATATCTTGTGCAATCGAAACTACTCCTTTTATATTGCCTTGTTCATCTCTGATTAAAGCATTTGACCATAAGCAAGTTATTTCTTCTCCTTGTTTAGTGATATTATTAAGTAGTAACGTAGTGTGCGATTGGTGTTGCTTATACAAGATATTCGTATTTTCTCTTGCTTTTTGAATGTCTTTGGGTGCAATAATCATTTTAGTGGTTTTTCCCATGACTTCCTCTTTGGAATATCCGAAAAGCTTTTCCGCAGCAGGATTCCATAAGACAATTTTTTTATTTTCATCCCATTCAATGATAGGTAGAGGAGAATGTTCTATAATATAGTTTAACCTTTGCTGTGTTTTAAGTGATGCTTGTAAAAGTTGCTGAATTTTTTGCTCATTCAGTTTGCGCTCTGTAATATCCATGACTGTACCCTCTAAAATACATTCCTCATCTACACAAGTTAGGATTACATTTTCTACAATGTACACAATACGCCCTGTTTTATGTTTTAGAATTACTTCATAATTTTCTATTTTTCCATATTTTTTTAAGTTCTGTATGTATATATCTCTATCACCTTCGTAGTAGTAAAGTTCTTTGGCATTGATCTTTAAAAGTTCCTCTATAGTATAGCCTAAAAGATTGGCAAAAGTAACATTAGTATCTATGATTGTGCCATCTAACTTAGAGCGAAATACGCCAATTAAGTTGTGCTCAAATAAATTACGATATCGCTTTTCGGTTTCTAAATAAGCTTGTTTAGCTTTAGCCTGCTCTGTAATATCAATAATTACACTCATGATAGCAGGTTTATCTTCAAAGATAATTGGGTGAGCAAATGTTTCTACGATAATCTCCTGACCCGTTTTACTTAATATACACCTTACGCGTTTTTGTGAGTATTTTTCAGGAGCACTGAAATCTTCTTTTAATACATTTTGTGCTGCTTCATCTCTGATTTGTAGTACGGTCATACGGCGTAGCTCTTCTTCTGTGTATCCCAAAAGCTCACACGTTTTTTGGTTAACTGCTAAAATTTGAAAAGTGTCTTTATCAAAAATAATTTTGGCAATAGGACTTTTGTCAAATAAAAGGCGATAGTTTTGTTCTGATGCTTTTAATTTGTCTTGCATTACATACTCATCGTGAATATCCTGCTCTATTTCAAAGATGTATTCTCCTAAGCTATCTTTTGCACTAATAATGTAGGACCGATACCACCTATATTCATTTGAATTTAGTTTTCGCATTCTTTTAAATGAAACAAATGTCTCCCCTTTAGAGAGTAAGTTTTCAATTTCCGATTTCTTCTGAAAGACGCGTTCAACATCTTCAGGATGCACGAACTGGTAAATACCTTTCAAAAAATAATCCTGTACTTCTTGGGCAGTAGTATTAAGAGGTAGACCGCGATTGATCTTTGCTTGTTCATTTATATATATCAAACCTACATTTTTGCGCGACATAAGCATACCCATAGGCAGCTTACCTGCTAATACCTGAAACTTTATTTCTTTTTCTCGTGCTTCTTTCTCTATTCTTTCTTGCTCTATCTTCAAAATTTTTTCATGATGTATATTTTTGATAAAACCAAAAATGTGTATAGAACCGTCTGTGTATCGCACATATTGATACTCATCGCTAATCCAATAGTAATTTCCATCTTTGAAGCGAACTCGGTATTCTATTTTGTAATTCTTTCCAATTTCCTTCTGATTATATGTCTGTTTAACTCTTTCTACATCATCAGGATGAATAAATGAGTACCAGTAACCGTACTCTTTTTTTAGTTTTTCAAAATCTACATCCATCCACTCAAACAAACTTTTGCTAGTCAATTCTGTGTAACCATTCTCATCTGAAATATAAATAACAAAAGGACTGTACTTCAATAGACTATCTATCTCTTGACGCTTAACTGACAAATCAATTTGGTACTTTTTGATATAGTAGTGCAGAAAAAGACTAAAAAAAATGGCTATTACAAGAGCACAGCCTAAAATGTAAAAGTAAGTTTTGCTAATCCCTATTAAAAAAACTGTGGATAGTGCAAATAACCCAAAGCATAGAGATATAATCAAAAATGGATTAAGTATTGTGTTTTTCATATTTTGGCTTAACCTTGCTTAAATTTCTTATCTTTTGCCATGCAAAAAGCATGATACCAATATTCAGCACTACAAATATAAGTAAAGCAACATACAGGGTTCTTTCCGAGTGAGTAAAATTAAATACAACTGCAAATATTATCCATATTTGGCTGTAGAGCAACCAGAAATATGCAATAAAACGGGCAATTTTACGAATGTTTTGGCTAGGGAGGTTTGTGAACCTAAGCTTTAATACCTCTTCACCTTTTGCATGCATAAATATCGCAAAAATTAGTATCAAAATTGCTAACAGCAAAAAGAATATACTTACTGCGCTCATTTAACAGCCAAAACTACATAAAAATTTATTGCTTGATAAATACCTTTCTTGCTGTACCTTTTTGAGTGTCAATTTTAAGGTAGTAGCTGCCATGTGGCAGTAAGTCAATAGGGATGGTAATCTTAGCATTTTCGCTTGTAATAAAAAACGTTTCTTGTTGTATGAGCTGCCCCAAGCTGTTTAGTATGGATAATGTAGCTTTACCTGGAGTACCAAAATATTCTACCTGTATTTCATTTGTAGCAGGATTAGGATAGACTTCAAGTGAAAGGCTATTGTTAGCGTGCTCTTTGAGGTAAGTAATAGCAGCTAAAGCCGCACATCCATCAGGAATACCATAACCGTAAAGGTTATCTGGATTGTCTTTTCTATCGCTAGCGTTACGAACAGCGTTAACTAGTTCAATAGGTGCCAAAGTAGGTTTAGCTTGTAAAAGACATGCACACAAACCTGCAATTAGCGGTCCTGATAAAGAAGTTCCACTTGCAGTTACTACATTTCCTGAATTTCCACTTACACAGGCTGCGGCTACACCCATAGCCATTACATCAGGTTTGATTCTACCATCGCTAGTAGGTCCATAGCTTGAAAAAGGAGCACGAATTCTATTGGCATCCACAGCACCAACGCAAAGGATGCTGTCTGCGTCAGAAGGTGCAGTAATATAGCCCCAACTACTTGTACCTTCGTTTCCTGCGGAGTTAGTTATCATAATTCCTTTCCTTCTTGCCATTACTGCGGCTTGAGTGATAATTGTAGTTTTACCATCCATGTCCGCATAAGTGTAAGAGTTTTGCCCTGGGTCAAAAATACTGTATCCTAATGAAGAATGTATAATGTCCGTGCCTAATGAATCTGCTCTTTGTGAAGCTAAAAGCCAATTGATTTCCTCCTGATTGATCTCGGCAGAAACTTGCTCAGTGCGGTACAAGATAAATTTAGCATCGGGAGCAGTACCTACAATCACGTAGGGTAATTTAGCAGCAATTGTGCTCCAAACCAAAGTGCCGTGCCCATCTTCATCCCAAGCAGTGGGTTGATTGTCTACAAAATCATACGTGTTGAGCAACCTACCTTGTAAAAAAACGTGCTTAAAGCAAGATAACGTATCTGCATTCTTAAAACCGCTATCCATTAAGGTAATAATTACATTTTTACCTGTGTAACCTGCATTATGGACGCAAGGGATACCTATCATGTCATTTTGGACAAATGCACTGCCATAGTAGCTGTTAGTTTTTGCAGCATTATTGTTAGAAACACTTTCTTGTACTTCTTCTATTTTTCGCCGATAAGTAGTGTGATTTTTGATTTCCTTGACAAAAGGTAAGTTTTTCAAAGATTGAATCTGCGCAGATGTAGCTTCTACACAAACTGCATTTAACCAGTTGGAAACACCTATTACTTTTGCACCTGTACTTTGAATAGATTGAACATAACCTTTTTCTACAGGAACATCAGTTATGTCTATGGGAATACCATATTTAGCTCGCCTTTCTATTGCTCTTTGAGAAAGATAAAGTTCAGGATGAGCTAAATAATAATCTACATTAGCCCCTTTATCCCTTAAAAAAATCCACTTTTTTTCTACATTTTGACTGAATACTTTTGCCAAGAAAATAGAAAACAAAAGCAAAAAGAATGACTTGGTAGTGTTTTGCATACTTGTATCCAAAAGTACAAAAAAGTTCTTAACTTTGTTCAAGAATGATGAGTAAAACAGAAGAAAAGTGGAAAGTTAACCGCCAAAAAAATGAATTTGCGCGAACTATTCCAGGTAGAGCTCTACCTCGTAATGATGTAAAGATAATTTACCGAACGTTTTTATCATGTGATAGGAATATAGAATTGTGTGTGTATGAAGATAATACATTCAGCTTATCCCAGCCGAATGCTTTTGATGATGCCCAAGTAGTTGTAGAAACAGTAGAATGTCTTAGACCTTACTTTGAGAATGTTTATTCAGAGTTTTACAAACAATATGACAAATGGGTAGAATTAGACAAAGAAGCCACTCGCAAAGCCCGATTAGAAAAAATTTTAGGTGCGATTGCCAATAATATCCAAGAAATTCCTGAACTTAAAGATGAAATTATCAAATTAGGCAAAATGTTAGAGCGCGGGGAAGATATTCGCCCTTATTGTGGCTTAAAATGATTAAATTTTTCTACTGTTCAGGTGGTACATCCGTTGGGGTATCTGTATCTTTTTGAGATTGATGAAGTTCTTTGAATATCTTTTCTAAACGTTGTACATAATCTTGCGTGTCATCTACAAAAAAACGTAGTTCAGGAATAATGCGTACCTGGTTACGTATGCGCTGGGCTAGCATTTTTCTTATTTCTTTATGATAAAGCTGAATGTTTATCATCACAGGTTCTCGCTGCTGTTCAGGGAATATAGAAATGTACACATTCGCAATGCTTAAATCAGGAGAAATTTTTACACCGCTCACAGTAATAAAAGTGCCCAAAGGGGCAAAATTTGAGGATTCCTTTTGAAATATATCCCCCAATTCTTTCTGTAAAAGTCTATTGACTTTTTCCTGTCTTACACTCATGAGTTTACAAAGATACAAAAACTACTATACCTATCCCATTAGATTTGAGTTATTCAGTATTGGTTTGCTTGTGCTGATTGCTTTTTTGCTTATATTGATAAGCTGCTTGAACAAATGCCATAAATAAAGGATGAGGTTTTTCCACTGTACTTTTAAGTTCAGGATGAAACTGCGAACCAATGAAAAAAGGATGATGCTTATACTCTACAATTTCAACTAAGTTATTTTCTTCGTTAATTCCTGATGCAATAAAACCTGCGTTCTCGTACATTTCTAAGTATTGATTGTTAAACTCGTATCTGTGTCTATGGCGCTCTCGAATATTGATTTTTTTGTATGCTTCAAAGGCTAAGGTATCTCTGCGTAGCGTGCAAGGATATGCTCCTAAACGCATAGTTCCTCCTAACTGGGTAATGTTTTTTTGTTCCTCCATTAAGCTAATAACGGGATTAGGACTTTGAGGGTCAAATTCTAAGCTGTTTGCACCTTCTAATTTCAGAACATTTCTTCCAAATTCTATTACTGCGCATTGCATTCCTAAGCAAATTCCTAAAAAAGGAATGAGATTTTCACGAGCATATTTAATACTTACAATTTTACCTTCAATGCCTCTTGAACCAAAACCGGGAGCTACCAATAAACCATGTACATCCGCTAAAAGTCGTTCTACGTTAGTTTCATTTACATCTTCGGAGTGTATCCATTTTATATTTACTTTTAGCTCTTGGTGGGCGCTTGCGTGTACAAGTGCTTCATTGATAGACTTGTAGGCATCTTTTAGTTCTACGTATTTGCCACAAAGGGCGATAGTTACTTTATCCTGTGGGTTTTTTAGTTTGTTGAGAAAATTTCGCCAAGATTTGAGATTAGGTTCACCTGCTGCGGGTAAATTTAACTTGCTTAGCACTACTACATCCAAATTCTCTTTGCGCATGAGCAAAGGAACATCGTAAATACTTTCTGCATTTATGCTTTCCATTACAGCATCGGGTGTGAGGTTACAAAAAAGGGCAATTTTTGATTTTATTTCTTTGGTAAGAGAGTGTTCTGTTCTACAAACTAAAATATCGGGCTGTACTCCTGATTCTAATAGTGTTTTGACAGAGTGTTGAGTAGGTTTAGTTTTGAGTTCGCCTGATGTAGCTAAATATGGCACAAGCGTAAGATGAATAACAATTACGTTTGTAGGTCCCATTTCGTAGCGCATTTGCCGAATAGCTTCAATGTAAGGTAAACTTTCTATATCGCCAACCGTACCACCAATTTCAGTAATAACAATATGATATTCTCCGCTTTCTCCAAGTTTAGTAACGCATTGTTTTATTTCATCTGTGATATGTGGAATAATTTGTACAGTTTTACCTTTATATTCCCCGTTCCGTTCGCGAGTAATGACGTTATTGTAAATTCTACCTGTGGTAACATTATTTGCACGCGAAGTGCGGATATTGAGAAAGCGTTCGTAGTGTCCCAAGTCCAAGTCTGTTTCAGCACCATCATCGGTAACATAGACCTCACCGTGTTCATAGGGATTCATGGTACCTGGGTCTATATTTAGGTAGGGGTCAAATTTTTGTATGGTTACTTGGTAGCCCCTAGCTTGTAGCAACTTTGCCAAAGATGCCGAAATAATTCCCTTACCTAATGAAGATGTTACTCCACCTGTTACAAAAATGTATTTTGCAGGGGTTGCCATAATTGCTTTGCAAAAGTATGTAATAATTTAGACATATCAAGTAAATCAAAAGTTAATCGGTTGTCAATTTTGCTAATGAGTTTAGTTTTTATTGAGCTTAGTTTTTACGCAAGAAATGTAAAGATGAAGGTTAGGTTTTAGTTTTTTTTGGGCGTGCCCTTGCCCACACTTCGCTTGCGCTTGTGTGGGCAAGGTCGGCGTGGGGGGGGGGGGGGGGG
>JANWVW010000092.1 GCA_025056095.1 Bacteroidia bacterium | reverse complement strand
GCGTAGCACCGAAGCGATAGCGTAGCCCGAAGCACGCCGACCTTGTGGGCATGAGCGCAAGCGAAACGCCCACAAGGGCACGCCCAAAAAATTAAAATTCAAATTTTCATCTAACTACATTTTGTTTTAATCAAAATTTTATTTTATAAAATAAAATAAATTATTATTTTATTTCAGTCCTATTATTTTTTTACTTAGCTTTGTGGTATGAAGTACTACAATAACATATTAGAAACTATCGGTAACACGCCGTTAATTAAGTTAAATGCCGTTGCAGCGCACTTAAAACCTTTGATACTAGTTAAAGTAGAATACTTTAATCCAGGAAATTCCGTAAAAGACCGCATCGGCTTAAAAATGATAGAAGACGCCGAAAAAGCAGGTTTGCTCAAACCTGGGGGAACTATCATCGAGGCAACCTCTGGAAACACAGGCATGGGACTAGCCTTAGTAGCGGCTATTAAAGGATACAGATGCATTTTTACCACTAACGATAAACAGAGTAAAGAAAAGATAGATATTTTGCGCGCCTTAGGTGCTGAAGTGATTGTATGTCCCACTGCTGTACCTCATGATGACCCACAAAACTACCATAATGTTGCTTTGAGATTAAACCAAGAAATTCCTAACTCTTATTTTCCTAACCAATATGAAAATCCATCCAACTTTAAGGCACACTACGAAACCACAGGACCAGAAATATGGGAACAAACCGACGGCAAAATTACACACTATGTAGCAGGTATAGGCACAGGTGGCACAATCTCTGGCGTGGCTAAATACTTGAAAGAAAAAAATCCAAATATCAAAGTAATCGGAATAGATACTTATGGCTCTGTATTCAAAAAGTACAAAGAAACAGGTATTTTTGACGAAAATGAAATTTATCCGTATCGAATTGAAGGCATTGGACAAGATAATTTGCCTGGCAATGTCCATTTTGATTTAATAGACGAAATTGAGAAAGTAACCGATAAAGAAGCTTTTTTAATGACACGCAAGTTAGCTCGTTTAGAGGGCTTATTTGTAGGGGGTTCCTGCGGAGCTGCCGTTGCAGGTGCACTGCGATATGCTGAAAAACTAGGTCCAGATGATGTAATGGTAATCATCTTACCTGATCATGGTAGTAGATATGTCGGCAAAATATACAATGATACGTGGATGAAAGAAAACGGCTATTTAGAGGAGGAGACTCAACTTACAGCTTTGGACTTAATCAAACGTAAAAGTAAAGATTATCAATTTATTGCAGCTAACAAAACCGATACATTAGCACAAGTAGCTAAGATAATGCGAGAAAAAAATATTTCTCAAATGCCGGTTATGGAAAATGGAGAAGTTGTAGGCAGTATTACTGAAAGCAGACTACTTGATAGATTGATTGACGATCCTTCTGCGAAAAATCAGCCCGTTGAAACAATTATGGGCTATCCCTTTCCATTTGTTATGCCGTATACCACAGTAGATGCAATGACAAAAATGATTACCAAAGACAATCCTGCTTTGTTAGTAAAACTAGATGACAATACAATTGACATCATTACCAAGTATGATTTAATAGCTGGATTGACTAGTTGAAGGTACAAAAATGTTCCACGTGAAATTTTTACAATCTATTGTTTTTATTCCACGTGGAACATTTTAATTTTTTCATCTTCTTTCTTACGCATCAAAGCAGCTTCTGTTTCTGTTTTATCTTTGTATCCACACAAGTGTAAAAGCCCATGCACTAGGACACGTAAAAGTTCATTTTGAAAAGATACATTGTAAATTTTGGCATTTTCCTTTATCCGCTCAATTGAGAGATAAGCTTCACCAATAAGTTTATTTTGTTCTGAATAGTCAAATGTAATAATATCTGTATAAGTATCATGATTTAGGAATCTCTGATTAAGATTAAAAAGATACTCATCATCGCAAAATATGTAGGTAAGAGAGTGTATTTCTTTTCCTTCCTGATTAGCACAGTTATGTAACCAACGCCTTATTTTTTTAACATTTCTCAACCTGAATGAAAGTCCCTCTATCTTATCAAAGATAATTTCTTTCATATCACAAAAGTACATAACTTTTGTATTTTTGTGGCATGAAGCATCAATATTTTATCACAGGTATCGGAACAGGTGTAGGTAAAACGTTTGTTGCAGCAGTACTAACCTATAAACTCAAAGGTGTCTATTGGAAACCTATACAAGCAGGAACATATCCAAGTGTAGACACTGAATTTGTAAAAAAAATAACTCACTTACCTGATACACACTTTATTCCACCAGTGCATGTTTTGGATATGCCCGCATCCCCTCATGTAGGCGCGAAAATTGAAAACAAACAAATTTCACTTTTAGACTTTGCAAATGTAGACCTTTCTCAATATCCCATTCTGATTGCCGAAGGTGCAGGAGGAATATTAGTACCTATAAACGATTATCAAACCATACTAGATTTGATACGTTTTTTGAACTTACCTGTAATAGTAGTATCACAGCACTACTTAGGCTCTATCAATCATACCCTACTCACTTTACGCATACTAGAGCAAGCCAGTATCCCTATCAAAGGGATAATATTCAACGGTTACAATCCTGAATCAGAACGCATCATACTTAAAATGTCCAATCCAAAATACTACCTTGGGACTATCCCCACAGTCAAGGAATCAGAAATAGACTTAGAGGTTCTTAGTTCAAAAATAAACTTGTAAGAATAAAATTCAAAGTTGTAAAAATATTATGTGAGTACATGAATTTCTTACATAAAATTGTAATGTAAAGCTACCCAGTCGTAGATATCCTTACGTACTATTACAATACAAACTGTAAGAAACAAACTATAAACGCTAAGTTCATTCTAGTATTTCAATTCTTCAACACAAACCGTGAACGTTCATTTTTGTTCATAATGTGGTACAGCTTCGGATGTTTCTAAATTGTGTCTATTATATCCAAAAATTAATGTTCATTTCCTTTAAGCGATACTAAATACGGCACAATTTAAGCACGAAACAAAGATAGTTCCCGTTCTATGACCAACGGAAGCATTGCGCAGCACGCACTAAATAATGCGCCGTTAAAGCAACGCTGTACCTATTTATTGTTTTAGCCCTGCTGAAAAGTTAGACTATTTGCTTAGTTCTAACATTCTCAACAAAGGTTTGAGGGCTTGGCTGCGAATAGGTTCAGGGACATCCACTTCTGGCTGCTCGTACTTTAAAGCCAAGTATACTTTTTCCAACGTATTAAGCTTCATGTGGGGACAATCATTACAAGCGCAATTATTATTAGGTGGCGCAGGAATAAAGGTCTTATGGGGCGATTTTTTCTGCATTTGATGTAAAATTCCTGTTTCAGTAGCCACAATATACTCGGTAGCACTGTCAGTTACAGTATAATTTAACAAAGCAGTGGTAGAACCTATAAAGTCAGCTATTTCTAAAATAGGTGCTTCACATTCAGGATGAGCGATAATTTTAGCGTTAGGATGGCGTGCTTTTAGTTTGGTAATCTTTTCTAAGGAAAATATCTCATGCACCATGCAAGCGCCGTTCCATAGTAGCATATTTCTACCCGTTTTTTTGTTTATGTATGCTCCTAAATTTTTATCAGGAGCAAAAATGATAGGTTGATCTTTGGGAAAGGACTCTACAATTTTAATTGCGTTACTTGAAGTACAAATTACATCTGTCAGAGCCTTAATTTCAGCAGTACAATTGATATAGCTTATTACTACATGGTCAGGGTGTTTAGCTTTGAATTGGGCAAAAGCCTGCGGAGGGCAGGAATCTGCGAGGGAACAGCCTGCCTTTAAATCAGGGATAAGCACTTTTTTATCAGGATTGAGAATTTTTGCCGTTTCAGCCATAAAATGCACGCCTGCGAACAAAATAATATCCGCTTGTGTTTTTTGTGCCTCTTGTGCCAAACCTAAGGAATCACCAATATAGTCTGCTATATCTTGAATTTCGCTCTCTTGGTAGTAATGCGCTAACAGTACGGCATTTTTCTCTTTTTTCAGCTTTAGAATTTCGGCTTCTAAATCTAAGGTAGGGTCTACCTCCACATCTACAAAGCCTACCTTCTGAACGTTGGACAAGTCAATTAACATACATTTTAAGTTTTTATAAACCTTCGGTTATAATTATAACACCTGTGGATATGTGAATAACTACAAAAATACAAACTTATTCACAATTTATCCACAATTTTTTCAGAGTTATCCACATTAGGTTTCAGTGTAGGTTGTTGATATTTAAGAACTTGTAAAAGTTATCCACATTTGCATAAAAATGTGGATAACTTTTAGTTATCCACTTATAAGGTGAATAAAGTGTGCATAAGTTTTAACTTATAAACAAACTTATCCACATATCTACAAAAAATGGACTTTTTGCTTACTTTTGAGGTAATTTATCCACAAAGTTATCCACATTTTTTTCCAAGTTATCCACATTCTGAGTGTTTATAAGTGGATAACTTTTCTGAAAAAATGGCGGTTTAGTAGGTTATTGTTCAAAATTAGCCTGTGGAACGTTGTTATTATTTGTTTTTTGTTCCACAAAATGTCTCATTTAGGGATAGTGTAAGGTTTTGATTTTATTTTTTTGGGCGTGTCCTTGTGGGCGTTTCGCTTGCGCTCATGCCCACAAGGTCGGCGTGCTACGGGCTACGCTATCGCTTCGGTGCTGCGCTTCGCTCCGCACTGGGCTAACGCCCACCCTCCGCATGCCTCACGCAATTCAAACCAAAAACAATCTTTCAAAAAATTCAAAATACCTCAAAAATGCCTATTTACTCAAAAAAGTCTCACACAAAAAACTGGCTACCTATATGCAAAGCAAATTTTGACTACACCCTTTCCGTTAATGTACTCCAACTCGCCAAAATACTACCAAATTTGTGGGATTTTACCTTTGATAATCAAAAATTGTCTATAGTTTTGCCAATTTTTCACATAACGAATTTAAAGCCAAAAACTTAAACTTATATGCCATTTTGGCAGAAAGATCCCACGCATTCGTCGTGTAGTGTACAGAAATCGCATATTTTAGTAATCAAAATTTAGGGCGCTAATCAAACTGTCGTGGAGCCACATCCTGCCGCAGACCTTGATTTACTAAATGGAGATATTTGATAGATGAAAATCTTAAAACCTTCATATATAAATACATCAAAAAGTAGATTGAACACACAAATTCTTGACCGTTTGAGCTATACGCTGCAAGTTAAAAAGTTCCCAAATAGTTTTTTGTACTTTTGTGGCTATGATATTAGGCAAGAAATTAGTAGTAGTAATGCCCGCTTATAACGCTGAAAAAACTTTAGAGCAAACTTATCAAGAAATCCCATTTGATATTGTAGATGAAGTTATTCTAGTAGATGATCAGTCCAAAGACAAAACTATTGAAAAAGCAAAATCGTTAGGAATTAAGCACATTATTGTACATGAAAAAAATCGTGGATATGGTGGCAATCAAAAAACCTGCTACGCCAAAGCACTTTCTATCGGTGCGGATATCATAGTTATGTTACACCCTGACTACCAGTATACGCCTAAACTTATACCTTCTATGAGTTATCTCATTGCACAGGACTTATATCCCGTAGTGTTAGGTTCGAGAATACTTGGCAAAGGCGCGTTAAAAGGTGGCATGCCACTATATAAGTACATTGCCAACCGAATTTTAACCTTTTTTCAAAATATCATGATGGGACAAAAGCTGGCTGAATATCATACAGGATATAGAGCTTTTTCAGCCCAAGTCTTAAAAGAACTTCCACTAGAAGAAAACTCTGACGACTTTGTTTTTGATAATCAAATACTTGCTCAAATTGCTATGAAGGGATTCACTATTGCCGAAATTACTTGTCCGACTAAATACTTTGAAGAAGCTTCCTCTATTAACTTTCGCAGAAGTGTGATATACGGATTAGGAGTAATTAAAACTTCTTTTCAATACTGGCTACACAAACGCAAGTTGTGGAAATACGCTATCTTTGACTTTGAGAATGGAAGAAAATTAAATGTTGAAAAATTTAGCACATGAAAAATTTTTCTATATCCTTTCTAATCATAACCAGCTTTTTTGCTATAAGTTTGCTATTGATAAGCTTATATTGGGGCTACCACCAAAGTTTTGTAATACTTAACCGAATAAGAGTTCCTCAATTAGATAATTTAGCTGTACTACTCACAGAATTCGGAAACGGCTTTTATGTATCTATTTTTGCATTGGTTTTAGCTTGTGGCAGTTCCAAGTATTGGAAAGTAGCTTTTGAGATTATTGTGTGTGTTTTAGTTACTGCTTTGATTGTACAGATATGTAAGCAGGTACTGTTTTCAGACTGGTACAGACCTGCTAAACTGTTGCGTCAGCAATCCATTTATATTCTACTTAATCCTGTACCTGAACACAACAGTTTTCCTTCTGGACACAGCGTTACTGTAATGAGCGCATCTACGGTCCTTAGCCGAATTAAAAAAAACTTCATTTTTCAATTTAGTTTAGCTATTTTGGCTTGCTTAGTGGCTTACACTCGGATTTACGTCGGCGCGCACTTTCCTGCGGATGTTGCGGTGGGAAGTCTACTTGGAATCGTTGTTAGCACTTTTGTTATCTATCTTTTACGCAACTTTGATATACATTTGCTTGAAAAAATAAAGCATTTCAAATACCTCCTGTATTTAATAACACTTACATGTATAATCATTGCTGTAATCCAAAATTGGGACTAAAACGAACCTTTTTTAATTACTTTGAGCATCTGTCTTTTTTTACCAAAACCTTTTGGCGTTAAAATATCCACAGGCATTTCTTTAAGATACCGCTTCACTTGACCTGTAACGCTAAAAGTAGTTAATATCCCATTGATTTTTAGAGTACGTACAGATTTTGCTATGGCTTCTTTTGTCCATAGCTCAGGGCAAGCTTTGGGGGCGAACGCATCATAAAAAATAATATCTGCTGTATTTGGTTCTAATTGGGCGTCTAACCAAGAAGAAAAATAAAAGTCAGTTACAAAGTTTTGTAAAGTAGTGTTTTGTGGAAATTTAGCGATTACATTACTAAAGAAAGTATCACCCAAGAGTTCATAGAATGAGGTTAAAATATCCGCACGTAGGGGGTACAGTTCAAAAGCAGTATAAACTACCTTTGTGTTTGGGTACTGCTGGGCTAGTTGGTAGGTTAGCCAAGCATTTAGTCCTGTTCCAAGTCCAATTTCTACTATTCTCACTTCATTTTGAGTGCCAAGCTTAAATTCTAGTTCACTTTGCTTAATAAAAACATACTCACTTTCACCTCTTGCCCCGAACATAGAATGATAGCTGACCCCTAGCTCTTGATGAATTACCGTAGGTGAAGAGTCCTGTGTGAGAATAATTTTGGTCATTAAAAACAAAATTAAAAAATTCAAGTTAGAAAGCGTAGCAGCTTTTAATAGTACTTTTTAGGTACAAGGTATTCTTTTACATATTCCTGTACTCCTTCTTCCAAAGAGTAAAAAGGTGCAGTATATTTAGCTTTTTCACGCAGTTTTTGCATTTCAGCTTGAGTAAAGTATTGGTAAGTTTCACGAATATCTTTGGGTGTGTCTATAAATTCTATGTTAGGGGTTTTATTCAAAGCATAAAAAACTTGATTAGCTAAATCTACAAAAGTCCGAGCTTTTCCTGTGCCTAAGTTGTAGATTCCACTTGCAGTACGGTTTTCCATTAGAAATAAAATTACTTTACACACGTCTTTGACATAAATAAAATCTCTCATCTGCTCCCCATCTTTGAATTTTGGATTATGTGAGCGAAAAAGCTTGATTTTACCTGTTTCTTGAACTTGATTAAAAGCATGATATACTACGCTAGCCATTCTTCCTTTATGGTATTCATTAGGACCGTACACATTAAAAAACTTCAATCCTGCCCAAAAAAAAGGCTTTTCTTTACGTTGGACAGCCCATTTGTCAAAATTGTGCTTAGACTCAGCATAAGGATTGAGTGGTTTAAGAACAGAAAGTTGGCTTTCGTCATCTTTGAAGCCATATTCGCCCATCCCGTAGGTCGCTGCACTAGAGGCATAAATTAAAGGAATTTGATTGTTAGCACATAAGTTCCATATATCCTTGGAGTAGGTAAGGTTTAGTTTGTCAAAAATAGCTGGATTAAATTCAGTAGTATCAGTTCTCGCGCCTAAATGGATGATAAACTGAATTTCCCTTGCATGATTGATAGCCCAAGGAATAAATTCATTGCGAGAGATAAGCTTGGCATATTTTTTATGTTCGTAGTTAGCTTGCTTATGGGACTTTGAAAAGTCATCTACTAAAATTAGCTCCGTATAACCTGCTTGATTGAGCGTAGTAACTACGCAGCTACCAATAAAACCTGCTGCTCCTGTAACAATTATCATACTAAAAAAAGTAGTTTTCTTTAAGTGTTATTTTGAGGGCAAATTTAGTGCAAATTTTATACAACAAAACAGCTTATATATTTCAAATTTATTAAATGTAAAACACGGCGTTTTCTAAAATTTTGCATCTCTTTGAAATAATCAGAAAATGTTTACTTTTGCAAGCATGAAAAAAGCTGCTATTACTTTATTATTGAGCTTATGGTTGTATCCTAATTTTGCCCAAGACTCCCCACTTAAAGCAGGACAAACCTACAAAACTCCATCGGGCTTAGAAATTGCTACGTTAGTAGAAGGTACAGGTAGCGTTCCTAAAATAGGGGACATTGTTCAAATTCATTATAGATTGGCAATAAAAGATGGAAAAGTTCTTGCTTCAAGTCAAGAAAAGGCTAACCCACCTATTTTTGTCAAAGTGGGCAGCGGTAATTATATCAAAGCTTTGGATGAAACGCTTTTACTAATGAAAGCAGGTACGCGTGTAAATGTAATTGTTCCGCCAAGTATGGGTTTTGGCAAAAACCAAATAGACAATGAAATCCCTGCAAATAGTACGTTAATGTTAGAACTTTTACTAATAGATCCAAATCAAGCTAAAAAAACAGACAATCCTACGGCATCTAATCCAACAAACAATCCAAAACCTGTAGAATTTGATGAAAATAAAGCAATTAAGTCTGCAAGTGGATTGAAAGTAATTATCACTCAAGAAGGTAAAGGTGATAAACCGAATACAGGAGATAGTGTATATGTTCATTACAGAGGTACGTTAGAAAATGGCAATGAGTTTGACAGCTCATATCGGCGTAATCAACCTTTTGGGTTCAAACTTGGGACAGGGCAAGTTATCAAAGGCTGGGACGAAGGCATTGCTATGCTCAATGAAGGTGCCAAAGCTATTCTCAAAATACCTCCCCAGTTAGCTTATGGCGAAAAAGCCGTAGGTACTATACCTGCTAATTCTACGCTTATTTTTGAAGTTGAACTAGTTAAAATTGTACGAAAAAAATAATTAACATATGAAACGCACACTTATTCAGGTTGCTGTACTTTTAATGTCCGGAGTAATAGCTTTTGCCCAAAATGTACCTGTAATAGTTGTTCATGGGGGTGCAGGTGCGGGAATAAGCAAAGGTAATTTTACAGACGCAGAAGAAAAAGCACATTTACAGACTTTGGAAAAAGCTCTTAAAATTGGGTATGAGATACTAGAATCTGGCGGAACCTGCTTGGACGCAGTAGAAAAAACTATCATGTTTTTGGAAGATAGCCCCCTGTTTAATGCAGGAGTAGGTTCAGTGCTAAATTCAGAAGGCAAACCTGAATTGGATGCTTCTATCATGGAAGGTAAAACCCTTAAAGCAGGCGCTGTCGCAGGAGTAACTACAATTAAAAATCCTATCCAAGCTGCTCGTTGTGTTATGGAACAATCGCCCCATGTTATGATGATTGGAAAGGGTGCGGAAGTATTTGCTAAAAGCAAGGGGCTTACTATGGTTAAACCTGAATACTTTATCACAGAAAAGGCTAAACAAAGTTGGAAAGCAGCTCAACAACAGCAGAACAAAAAGTCAAGCATAGAGCCACCTTCAAAGTTTGGAACCGTAGGTTGTGTAGCTTTAGACAAATATGGAAATCTTGCCGCAGGTACTTCTACGGGCGGTATGATGAATAAAAAATATGGCAGAGTGGGCGACTCACCAATCATTGGCGCAGGTACTTATGCAGACAATAATACTTGTGCTGTATCTGCTACAGGACACGGAGAGTACTTTATTCGGTCTGCGGCAGCTTTTAGAGTAAGCGCGCTGATGCAAATGAAAGGACTTTCAGTTTCAGAAGCTACACAGCAAACTATGGATTTTATCGGACAAATAGGTGGTACAGGAGGTCTGATTGCTTTGGATAAGAAAGGAAATATCTACATAACATTTAATACAGATGGCATGTTCAGAGGATATATTGATGCAAACAAGAAAATGGAAGTACAAATGTACAAGTGATTTAGCTTCTGCTATGAGCTAAGCTTTTGCCTTGTTCAATACCTTGCCTGAATATTGCTAAAAATACAGTTTTATTTCTTTATTTTTTGGGCGTGCCCCTTGCTGACGCAAGGGTCGGGGCATTCCGCACTGCGCTTCGCTTCGGTACTTCGCTG
>JANWVW010000091.1 GCA_025056095.1 Bacteroidia bacterium | reverse complement strand
AGGCAGTGCGTTAGCACCGAAGCGAAGCGCAGTGCGGAATGCCCCGACCCTTGCGTCAGCAAGGGGCACGCCCAAAATAAAAATCAAATTATTTTTTTAGGCACAACTTATTTAGGTTGGAAGTTAGCAGGATTAAACCCTGGGTTACTAACAAAAACTACTGAGGTTTTGATATTATTAAATCGTTTTTGAATAGCGATACATGCTTTAGGCTGCCAAAGTAGAATATAAGGAAGTTCTTCGGCTAATATTTTTTGAAACTCATAGTTTAGGGCAGTACGTTTGCCTTTATCTAGTTCTTTATTTATTTTTTCTAACAGTTCATCTGCTTTTTTGTTATCAAAACCGACAAAGTTATATCCTCCATTTGCCCAATTTGAACTGTGAAATATTTGATACAAATTAGTAGGTGCAGGTTCTTCTACCCAACCTCCTATAAACATGTCAAAGTTATGTTCTTTGCGGGCTTTTATATTGACAGTTTGATCTTGTTCTAAAACATGTACTACTACCCCTACACTGCGGGCTACTTCGGAAAACATATATCCTACTTTACGGTAGTCCGCATTTCCTGCAGAGATAGCAAGGTCAAATTCAAAGTCAATGCGTTCTCCGTTGATATTTTTATCTCGGACACCATCTTTGTTTGTGTCTTTCCATCCTGCTTCATCTAGCAGCTTAGCAGCTTTTTCAGGGGAAAATTCTACAAAAGGGATACTTTTGTCATATTCTTCAGGCTTATCTACCAAAGCAGCGTTAGATATTCTAACTGCAAAACCTTGCATTATCTTATCAATCATTTTATTTACGTCAAAGAGGTGTGCCATTGCTTTGCGTACTTTTTTATCTACAAAGAAAGGTTTTCTTTCTTCGCCAGGTTTTAAGTTAAGTCCAACATAATTGTAGCTGAGTTTATTGGGCGTAGCAAACTCAACTGTATTGGGATCCATACTAGATTTGAGTGCAAGATACTCTTTCACAGGTATATCGTGAAGCACATCAATTTGATTTAGTTTGAATAGTTGAACAGCAGTAGTAACATTTTTTACAACTCTGTGAATAATCCTTTTAGGATAGGCTTGAAAGTACACATTTTCGTTTTCGAAGGCGTTTCCCCACCAGTTTTCTTTTCTTTCTAATACTATTCTTTCCCCATAAGTCCAAGACCTAACTGTATAAGGTCCTGAACCTGATATATTATTAGGTGTTTTTTTAAAGACATCGGAGTTAAAGTTTTCAGCGAATTTTGCCGCTTTTTCAGTAGTAGCATAATCTAATTCTTTATTTAGCTGCGGGATACTTATGTTTTTCATCAACCCAGAAGGGTCATAGTTATATTCAGGAATTATGTTTAATATATTGAGCATAAATTCTGCAAGCATGTATTTTTGATTGGTTTTGACAGTAAACTTTTTAGGGTTGTTTGAGTCTACGATAACGTCTTCTACAAATAAGTAATTAGGCCGCAAATGAGCTGCGTTGACTTTTGGGTTTTTAATCACTTTTATGGTAAAAGCAAAATCATGCCCTGTAACAGGTGAACCGTTATCCCAAACAGCTTCTTGGCGAATTTCATATTCAAAAGATAGTCCATCTTCAGAAATTTTAGGAGTACTTTTAGCTAGTACAGGTACAGGGTTTAAGGTATGAGGATCCGGACTGCATAAAGATTGAAAGATATTTCGTATAATAGAAGAGGTAACCGCTGAGGTAGCTAAAATAGGATTAAGAGCGTCTGCATCTGTAACCTCGCGTACTACTACTGAGTCTCTATACTTGGATTGTCCAAAGACTATTTGGAACAGAAAAGCTGTTAGTATTAAAGACCAGAACTTGACCATATTTTACATTAAGTTGTCGCAAAATTGTAAATTATTTAATAAAAAAACAAAATAAGGCTTATGTTAAAGTGGCAAGAGAAAAGTGCTTGCAGCATAGGGATTTATGCTGATATATAATTTAGCCTAAAAGATTGATAGAATTTAGATTTATCTCAAAATAGTAAGGTTACCGACAATTTTACGTTTTTCTACACCTTTTAGTCGTTGAATAGTTGCAGTAGCAATAAAGTAGTACACGCTTTCTGGGGCTTCTATTCCGTTAATAGTACCATCCCAAAAATTATTTACGTTATTACTACGCTGCACTTCCACGCCCCATCGGTTATAGATACGCATCTCTACTCCATCTACGAATTTATATCGCTTAGGTTTGAAGACTTCATTTTTTTCATCTTTATTACCTGGGGTAATGATGTTTGGAAATTCCAATTCCATACATGGGTTATCAAAGCATACTTCATTACTTGATTTAGATTCGTTACCTGAAGAGTCCACCACAGTTATGTAATAGCATCCTGTCAGACCTAAGTCGGCAAATGTGGTTTCTGTGTTGAGTTCATTTCTGTTAAAAGTAGCAATTTTTTGGTATGGGCTATGTAGATAGCGCTTGAAGTAGAGATTAAATTGTTGATTATCATCTTGCTCACCACATGGCGTATTGTCAGGTAAGGTCCAATTCAAAGAATAAGTTTGAGTTTGGCAATCTAACTTACCAAAAAGAGTTGTAGGGCAGGGAGGTACAGTGTCTTTTGGAATAACTCTAATAATTTGAGAGTTGTTCAATAAAGGGCGTTTGATTTCTGTGGTAAAGTAATAAGCCCCTGAAGTAGTAACATAATAGAAGTAAGGTCTTCTGGGCTGCAAACCTGTGTCTGTATAATTCGGAACCGTAGTTGTAGCTATCAATGTATAAGGTCCTGAAAAGGTGTAACTTCGGTACACATAGAAAGTGTCTTCTGTCCAAGGAGTGTTGAAATTCCAAAACAAAGCTGCAGCTTTATGTAAGGGTGTTGCAGACAAACGAGGAGAACTAGCAGGGGAACTAGCGGCTACTTTAACCTCAGGCTGCGGACTATTGAATATAACATATTCTATTTTGTAGCTATAAGCATTGTTTTTTGTATCTATATTACTAACCGTGAAAGAGGTGTCTGTGATACCGCCTGTGTTTGTCCCTATTAGAGTGTAGGTAGTAGCAGTTAGTCCTATACCTTGATAAATTTTATAATGGATTTCCCCTGGAGGAAGTTTAGCGTTAGTAGTATCAGGGCTACGCCAACGAACTAAAATTTGACCTGTTAAACTATCGGTTACAGTAACACTGACGTTAGTAATCACAGGAATATCCCTTTTAATTTTAACACATTCTTTGTTACTGGCTATACTTTCTGATGCAATAAAAGTAGTTCCTGTACCTGGTAAGCTTTCCTCAAAGTAAGCGGTTACATGATAAGCGTAGATATTTCCAAAGCTGAATCCTAATCCTCCGTTATCATCAGTAAAGGTAGTTGTAGTTCGCCCTGGAAGAGTGGCTACTAGGGTGTACCCTGTATAAGCAGGTACACCTGTTTCACAAAGACTAGGGGACCACGTATCGCAGCCTTGTCTGCGGTATATCCGATAGCCTGCCGCATTAGGACAGGGATGAATATCCCATGAAAGTATATTTTTACCAAATTGTGAAACTGCTTTAAGATTAGTTACAGGTGGGGCAATAACACGAATAGTGTAAGTGCGTAAGTCTACTAAACTGGGATTGGGTTTATTGATTGCGTTTAATGCATCATCTTCAGCTCTAAATACAACTTGGTAAGGAATGCTGCGTACATGGCTGCAATTTGTATTCCAATGAAATGTACCTCTAGCAGGGCTACTATCTACACTTGCAGTAAAAGTAGCAGGAGAAGAAGACAAGCTAAAAACTTCACTTACTGCTGTCATTTTTACAATTTGTAAGGGGTCTATATCGGTAGCGAATATTCGTTTGTGAATGGTTGCCCCTGCAATTACGCAGGTATCCTGAATGTTTTGAATTACAGGAGGGTTATTAGTGCTAGGAATGACTAAAATTTGCATATCCCTTATAGTGTAAGCAATACGAATACGGTTAGTACGTGGTGGAATTCGCCTGTACTCTTCAATCAATATAGCAATATTGTACTCACCTGTGCATAGAGGTACGTTCCAACGTATCTCACCACTTTGACTGTTTATTGTAAAAGTTCCCCCTGAACAACCTGGAGTGTTGTTAGGTAAGACATAGCCTGGAATAGGGCTATTTATTCTATCTTGACAAGGGATAAGCGAAAAGACAAGGGAATCATCATCCGGATCATAAGCCGCAGGATTATGAACGTACAACCTATTCAAAGCAGCTACATCCAAAGGTTCTAAAAGTAGTACAGGGGAGTTATTTATACCAAATTGAAAGTTGATTTGAAGTTGCGTTTCGATGTAAAATTCAACATTAACTGAGTTAGGGATATTGAGCACTCCGTCGTTGCGATTGGGGTCGCGCATCCCCATCTTAAAAGTGCCCTGACTAGGAAAGGTGTAGTTGGTTATATACTTATTCCTATATGTATTTTGCCCGTTACGGCTGACATCTACTTTGCTTGTTCTTTTTACAGTTAAAGTAGTAACTAATGACCATGTGTTGGTTACAGTATTGAGAGAGTAGATTTCTAGATCTAGCTCTTCTCGGTCTGGTTGACTTCCTCCAAAAGCAGCAAATGTAGTGATAGTAATTTGATAAGTAAGCCCTGATATATGGACATAAGTAATTTCGCCTGCTCTGTTATGGGTAGCATAAGCATAGTTGAGAATAGTCCAAGCAAGTAGTATGTATATCGTACGGATATTCATAATTTTTAATCCTTACAAAGATATTGATTTATTTCATTTTCGGTAGTAGGTAAAAGTTTCAAATCTATTTGTTCTTTATGAATGTTATCTGTTTGAGCAAAGTAATAATTACCTTTATAGTACGCCATGGCTATTATTTTACCTTCCTTGTTAGAAGGAGGTACTTTACCTTCAAATATGTTTCCTTGGGCGTATTTTTTTATTTTTTTCATTAGTTGTGTTCGCTTGGGAGTTACAACGCTAAAAGAATTTGTATTTCGGAATAGATAATTTGTTTTTTCGTCTATGTAACAGACCATGACTTGGTTAATAGGTAGATCAAAAGGTTCTTTTATGTTGACAGATATAGTTTTAGCTTGCTTTTTAGGTTCATAAAAGGCGGCTACCCAACCTAATTCAGAAAGATTACAGTAGTATTCATATTTTTTTTCTTTCTTTTTATGGGTAGGTAGAGCTACTTTTTTTATCTGTTGTTCTGGGATAGGTTTCCATTCTATTTCTCCGTTAAAGCTGTGCTTTCCAATATAGAAATGCAAAGGTTGCTCGCTAATAGTTTGAATAGTAATTACGGTATTCGGGCCCAAAAATATAGGGTTATTTTTTTGCTTAGCAGCAACATACCATATCTGATGAGCATACTTCAATTCGTCTTGAACATTTGTAGAAACATTTGCTTTTATGAAGTCTGTACCATGAGATAACTCTTTGAATTCTAAAACAGCTTCTCCTTCAATACGTTTCCCGTACTTATCTACAAATATGGTGTTGTGTAATTTAATTTTTGAATGATTTGAGGTAGTATGTATGTAGTCTTTATCATCATCTACCCAAAGATACTCACTGTGAGCAGTGTATTGTTCGAAGTATTGTTTTAGAGGATGTTTGTAATCAAACAATTTTTGCTCATGATAGATAGGTTCTGGCTTTTGTATGTCTTTTTTAGTATCTTCCTTTTTTTCCTTTAAATGATACAAAGGTTGTACGGTAAATTCCTCTTTTACTTCCTCTGCTTTCTCTGCTTTTTTCTCATCCCGATTGACTTCTGTTTTGGCAATAGGTTCTTTACTTATAGTTTTATGTTGATTTTTAGCAACAAAAGTAGCCTTAGGTATGCTTATATTCTTCTTTGGATTAGATTTTGCGGTAGTTATGAGAGATGGCTCCTTTTTTGAAGAAGCAAATGACTTTATTGAGTTTATTGAACTTTTTTCCTGATAAGTGCTTTGAAGTTTTTGAGTAGGTAGATTCTCTCTTATAGATTTTTGAGTGTTGAGATACTTGTGTGCCCACAATGCCGACAATAGACCGGCTGTGCAAATTACGCCTGACCAAAATAAGCGTCTTTTCATAATGCCAAAACCTTGCTGCATGCTGTATACGTACGTTTTTCAGGTAAAATTAGTTGCAAATACGTATTCAAGTTATTTTTACTGAAACATATTTTAATGCTACCTACTATATTTTTGCCCGAATTTTGATATTTCGGTATAGGTTTTGTAACTTTACCTAAGCTAACTGTAAGCATTCACTACGCACTATCAGAATAAAACTTTGAAGTATGTTCAAATATACAGAGAGTAAAAACTGCAAAAACCAGATCAAGGGCATTTATGAACTAGATTTTGCCACAGATAGAGTTTTTATTACATATTTAAAAGAATTTGGTGAGGTTAAGGTATTAGATTTTACTCAATTCTCTCCTAAGTCAAAAGTATTTTTCAAGGTTACTTACAAAGACATTTATACTATTGAGGGCACATTAAATGAAAACCTAGTCTTTTTTTCCTGTAAAAAGACCCACTTACAGTTCAAAGAAAAATGGGAAAAATTTCTCTCTGTTTACCAATTAAAGTGCAATAAATAGAAAGAATTTACTACAAAAAGCCTACTATTCACAAAAAAAAGTAATAAAAAAAATCAAGATTAGAAAACTTCTTCTTATATTTGCGCTTATATAGCGATTTACCAAATACTATGGCTACCTTCAAGAATTTATTCTCCATATTCAAATGGAAAGAAAAAAAACAAGAAGTAACTGAACATTCAAATAGACCAATTAAGCCCACTCCTTTTGATATAAAAAGCTGGGCTATCAAGGAGCTTCCACCTCTAGCTTGGGAAAGAATAACTTTGCGGACTAGCAGGTATTTGTTACAGAATTATCAAAAAACCCTAAATCAGTTCCCACCTAATGAAGTCTTACCTGTTGAAGTTGTAGAAAAAGTACGTCTTACTATTTCAGAGTTATACCAAAAAGAAATTAACTTTGAAAACCAAACCTTAATCTCCAAAAAGGTTTAAGTTAGTGTAAAATTATATAAAGGAGGTAATATAACATGAACGAGCAACATAAACATCCTTTTACTGCTGCGTACGATAAGGAATATCATGCTTACTGGGTAGGCAACGAACCTATGATTTTTCATTGCCATCATTATAATTTATTTTTGCAAAACAGTATTAAAGACGCAGGAGAGTTTTTTGACACAGACACTCTACTAACTCAGGCCGCTGAATATGTAGCCTATCACCAGTTTTTGGAGCTGTTTGGACCTAAAAATGAAAAAAATGCCAGTCTAAGCACACTACTAGATGCTTTTTCTTTATTTGGTTTTGGTAAACTGAACGTAGAAATAATCAACACAGAAGGCGGAAAGGTTTCTACAGACAAAGAACATTACAGCGTAGGCTATATTAGCAAGTATCCTATTCCCTCTCTAGACAAAGAAGGAGTTTGTTATTTTGCCAAAGGCTTCATTGCAGCTGTATTCTCGTATCTGAACAAGCAGCCTATTTTTTCGTATGAAGTAAAACAGACCCAATGTTTATCTAAGGGACACGATAAAAATGTTTTTGAAGTAACTAGACTCTCCCAACCTGCTAAACCTATATGCAGCTATTATGCAGGTAAAGGCGTTTTAGGTTCAGGTTACGCTTATCACAATCACCCCGATAGTCCTGTGGATTACTTAGCTATTCTAGAAGCACTTACTCAAATGGTACTCGTAGGTGATACAGAAACAGGACTAATTGACGCTTTCGGAGTACTACTAACTCGTCACTACGCTAATTATTACTGCAACATTTCTTTTGGATTACTTGAAAATATGCACAAGGAACTAGGTGAGCAAGGCATAGAACTAGTACGCGACTTATTGATTGAAGCAGGTCATATCTGCGCTTTTAATACAATGGGAGGTATCATGACTTCTATGGAATGGGAAGCCCTTATTAAACCTATGCTCAAAACTCGTGAGGACTGGATACACGGAATTATCGCCTGTATCAACGCACTAGGTTGGGGAACATATATCATTCGCGAACTTATACCCTACAAATCTTTAACCATAGAGTTATTCAATGACTATGAAGCTAACCACTTCCTAGCACGCAAATATGACTTTAGCACCCCTATCTCTTATTTAGCCACAGGTATAGCTGCAGGTATCATGAATCTTCTCTATAATGCTGACATTACTCAAAAACCTGTACTCAATGAAGAGTTTTACAACAAAGCTTTTAAGTCAGGTAAAAGATTTATAGGTAAGCAGATTGCATGTAGAACGATGGGAGCAAAATCCGCAATTATCACAGCAACCGTAGAAAACGCATAACTTACATCTTTTTTTAGTTCAGCAGTGGTACAAGAAAGCTTTGTACCACTGTTTTTATTTCAAATATGTACTACCTTTGCACAAAGTATGAAGTCCTACAAGACTATAATTGCACTGCTCATTATTTTGATTATTCTCTCTATTTTGACGTATTACGTAGTATTTAATGAAAAAACTTCCTCTACTTCTCCAAGAGAAACAGGTTTTGCTATCAAAGATACGGCATCTATTTACAAAATTGTCATGAAGGATAAAAAAAACACTGTTGTCCTTACTCGCAAAGGGGCTGATAATTGGCTACTTAACGAAAAAGAACCCGCAAATTTGATTTTGATTAAAACTATTTTAGAAACAGCTTTTTTAGTGTCTGTCAAATCACCTGTACCTGAAAGTGTCAAAAGCCAAATTCGTGATTTGCTCTCACGCAATAGCATACAAGTGAGTTTTTTTGATAAAAATAACCGCCTAATTAAGGAATACTATGTAGGTGGTCAGGCAGGGGAGAATGGCACGTATGCTAGGTTAAGAGATGCGAAAGACCCTTACATTATAGGCATTGATGGCTTTAATGGATATTTAACTACACGCTTTACCACAGATACACTTTTGCTCAAAACTCGTAGGATATTCAAAACCCCTTTGCATAATTTAGCACAAATTGAAGTGCAATATACTAGTGGAGATAGCAGCTACACCCTTGTGCAAAAACAACCTACACGGTGGTACATTGATGATAAAGAAGTTACTTACAACTATTATGTACAAAAAGGAATTAACTACTTTCGTAATGGAGTAGCTTGGTTGGAATTTTCTATGTATCCTGATAGTACGCTCATTACAAAAGAAAAAGAAGATTCTATACTGTATAAAGCCAAGCCCTTTGCTCATATTACTTTTAGCTTGAAAACAGGGGAGAAGTATAAAGTTAGTTTTTATTGGCGATATTTTAGGGGAGTTATTGAACCCTCTACTTATTGGTCAACTATCAATGACCAAAAACGAATTGTCATTACTCAAGAATACGTATTTGGGCACTGGCTAAAAAGCAAAAAAGACATGTTCAAAAAACGAATATCTTAAAATAATTTGTTCATTATCAGTTGAATAAAAATTACTCAGCCAATATTTTTGTACATCTCAAAAAAACTTACAAGTTTTGCACAGTATACTTTATGAGTACCTACGGATTTTGGTATCTAGTATTCGCCCTTTTATTAGTATTTTCTGCGTTAGCAGTAATTTCATTTAGAAACATCATTTACGCTGCTTTTTGTCTATTGCTAACGTTTTTCAGTGTAGCTGCTTTGTATGTGTTTATGCGAGCAGATTTTTTAGCGGTTACACAAATTGTCGTATATGTAGGGGGTATTTTGATACTTCTACTCTTTGGGGTAATGCTAACCAATAAAATTACCTCTTTCTTCAAAATTAAAACAGATATTATCAATATAGGTTGGGGCAGTTTTGTGGCAGGGGGAATTTTATTTTTACTT
This sequence comes from Bacteroidia bacterium, assembly GCA_025056095.1. NCBI lineage: Bacteria > Pseudomonadati > Bacteroidota > Bacteroidia > Bacteroidia bacterium. The sequence goes on along the minus strand of JANWVW010000091.1, from coordinate 753 downwards.
GCTTCTATTATTCGTACAGTTTCTTTCGGTAACTTGACTTGGGTAAAAAATGCTGAAAAAGCTAACAACGTACTTAAAGACACAGACAGCACTGTACAAACTATCGGTACACAGCTCATGACAACGAACCTGTTACCTTTGGAAATAGTGTCTATTTTGCTAACGGTAGCTCTATTGGGGGCAGCTTATATAGCACGCAGAGAACCTACTAAGGGGCGTAAAACTTTGTCTAAATAATCATAATCTACTATGTTAATTAGTGCGTTATTGACTGAAATTCCTGTTTATTATTACGTAGTAATAAGTGCAATTTTATTTGCCTTTGGCTTATTTGCCGTAATTACACGCAGGAATGCGGTAGTAGCTCTGATGGGCGTAGAGTTGATGCTCAATGCGGCGAATATTAACTTAGTGGCTTTTTCTCAATATGATAAAGCGTTACTATCAGGGCAAATGACTGCGATTTTTGTCATTGCTTTGGCAGCAGCTGAAGCAGCTGTTGGTTTGGCGATTGTCTTAAATATTTACGACCGTTATCGTACAGTCAATCTTGATGAGATTGATACGATGAAAGAATAAAAGGATTATTTTCTTGGGCGTGCCCTTGCCCATACTTCGCTTGCGCTTGTATGGGCAAGGTCGGCGTGCTTCGGGCTACGCTATCGCTTCGGTGCTGCGCTGCGCTCCGCACTGGGCTAACGCCCACCCTCCGCATGCCTCACGCAAAGGATCTCTGAAAAATCCATTTCTCTG
>JANWVW010000090.1:6435-10614 GCA_025056095.1 Bacteroidia bacterium | reverse complement strand
GATAGCGTAGCCCGTAGCACGCCGACCTTGCCCACACAAGCGCAGCGAAGTGTGGGCAAGGGCACGCCCAAAAAAATGTTACAAATATCATTTAACAATTTGATAACTTGCTTGCAGGGCAAAATTCTTGGATATTTGCAAAATATGAAGGGAACTATATTTTGCATATCCCTATTTTTGTTTCTAAATTTGTCAGCACAGTCCAGTTTTGTAAGAACAACCGTAGATATAGGCAATATAGGTCTTTCTATCACTAACGTAGGTACAATCGGAAAACCTGACGTACGTTCTAACCCCAATGGTCCACCCTCTATGCAATACCCTAATGGCTCAAAAACAGAGCATCTTTTTGAAGGTGGATTATGGATAGGCGCTAAGGTTTCAGGGAGTACTCGCGTAAGTACAGCCGCAGTAGATGACCCCTCAGGCTATTCACTTGGAAAAAGAGGCTACGAATTTACCGCACCCGTAGGTAGCACTATCATAGAACGCTCATCTTTGACTAACTCCTCTTTTTACAGTGCTAGTGCCATTAGCCACCAAGACAAAATTTGTACTTACACGGATAAAAATGTCATCGTACCTGGCACAACCGTGCCCATTGATCAACATCAGTTCCCTTTGGGCGCAGACGTAGAACAGCGCTGTTACGCATACAACTTTTCTTATGCAGATTATTTTGTGATTGTAGACTATCATATCACTAATGGCTCAACAGAAGTATGGGATAGCGTTTATCTAGGCTTTTGGTCAGATTTAGTAGTAAGAAATATCCGAGCTACTACGGAAACAGGTACTGCTTTTTTTAATAAGGGAGGAGGAGGCTTTCTACCTGAACACAATCTTGTATATGCTTTTCATGCTAACCCTAGCTCTTCAGACTATTTGCAAGCACAAACTTATGGTGCTATCAAGTACTTAGGTACCATATTCCGCAACCAACTATACACCCCTACGCTGAATAACTGTAAAGTACATTGCAACTTTTGGACATTTAACGGTACAGGAAGCGGCACAGGACCTAATGACGACATTCAACGGTATGCACGCATGCGCACAGGACACGATTTTGTATCTAATCCTGATGCGTTCAAGTCCCCAGGAAATAATGTACAATTGATTAGCGTAGGTCCATTGGTGCAAGTTTTACCTGGCGAAAAGATTAACTTTACAATAGCTCTTTTATGTGCCAAAAAACTTCAAAGTGGTATAAATTCCGATACCCCTTTTGCCCGTACAGAGTTAGTAGCTAACGCTATTCAAGTACAACAAGCATATAACGGCGAAGATACCAATGGCAACGGTGTACTTGACCCTGGCGAAGATATAGACAAAGATGGAATGATTGACCGATTTATCTTACCTGAACCTCCTGCTATTCCTAAAACTAAAATTGTTTTAGAAAGCAATAAAGCAACAATATATTGGGACAAAGCTGCTCTACGCAGTGTAGATCCAATTTCCAAAACTCGTGACTTTGAAGGTTTTAGACTATACGGCACCAACCCAGGGGATGACAAAAAAGGCGACCTCATTTCTCATCTTAAATTATTTGCTCAATGGGACTCCACAGGTAATGCTGTGGGCTTTAATAATGGCTTCAAAAGTATAGAACTTCCTAATCCTATCACTTTTGAGGGAGATACTACTCAATATTGGTTCAAATATGAAATAGGCGGATTGCTCAATGGTTGGCAATACATGTTTGTAGTTACAGCCTTTGACAAAGGTATAGATAGCTTAAATATCAAGTCTTTGGAGTCTAGTATCACAGCTAACGCCATTAGTGTATTCCCTGGCACAACTCCTGAAAAGCCTGTTTCTGATGAAATTGGCGTATATCCTAATCCATTTCGGATCAACGCGGCTTGGGATGGAGAAGGCGATAGAGGTAAAAAAATTTATTTCTATAACTTGCCCCGAAGGGCAGAAATTAGAATTTATACTCTTGCAGGTGATATTGTAACTACACTTTACCACGATGCTGATACCTACAATGGCAGTGATATTCAATGGTTTAAGGATTATGCTACTAATAAAAAGGTTCAGTTTTCAGGTGGAGAGCATGCTTGGGATGTTCTTTCCCAAAATAAACAAAACATAAGCACAGGCTTATATCTTTATTCGGTTAAAAATTTGGACAATGGTGAAATAAAAGTAGGTAAATTTGCCATCATTAAGTGAAGGCAGCTACACTAAATAAAAAAAAGTTATATCATCATTTTTTACAATCTTTTGAATAGCCCATAATTGCTTGTAAATTTGTGCGCTTGTTGGTTATTTAGCATGAAATCTATTGGTTGGGCTGCGGGCATTCTTATTCTTGCGTATTATTTTTCATTTGCCCAAAGCGAGGAACTGCAACAAATTAAATCTTCTTTGGGCGAGATACATGGCAACTTTCAAGTAGATGCACAATATTACCGAATAGACTCTGCCATTGGGGCGCCTAATGTACCTGAAAAGATACGCGCACAAGGTTTTGGAAACATTAACTACACACGGGGGCATTTTGCCGCAGGTTTTAGATACGAAACTTATCAGAAGGCTTTACAAGGTTTTGACCCAAGGTATAATGGAAACGGTATTCCTTACCGCTATGTCAATTATCTCAATGATAATTTAGAAATTACCATTGGCAACTATTATGAACAGTTTGGCAGTGGAATGATTTTCAGGGCATACGAAGAGCGAGGATTAGGTTATGATAATGTAATGGACGGCATGCGCGTTCGTTTATTACCATACAAGGGAGTTACGCTCAAAGGAGTATTTGGCACACAGCGATTTTTCTTTACTCAAGGTCCAGGGATTGTAAGAGGTATAGATGGCGAAGTAGTCATCAATGAAATGAGTGAGAAACTAGCCGAAATACCTTTGAAAATCACTTTTGGCGGAAGTTGGGTAAGTAAATTCCAAAAAGATGAAGACCCTGTGTACAAACTTCCTGAAAATGTAGCCGCAGGTGCAGGTAGACTACGGCTTTTGTACAAAAAACTTTCTTTTGACGCAGAGTACGTGTATAAAGTCAATGACCCACAGGCAGTTAACGGATATATTTATAAACCCGGCGAAGCTCTATTAGTATCTGTGGGCTATGCCCAAAAAGGGCTAGGTATCACAGTCAGTGCCAAGCGTATTGACGATATGAGCTTCCGTTCGGATAGAACAGCCACAGGAAATAACTTGCTTATCAATTACTTACCTGCTTTGACAAGACAGCACACCTATATGCTTCCTGCTACTATTTATCCTTATGCTACTCAACCTAACGGCGAAATGGCTTTTCAAGCTGAATGTGTGTATAAAATCAAGAAAGGTTCTAAAATCGGAGGTCCTTTTGGTACGGAGATACTAATCAACTATTCAGCAGTCAATGGCTTGGATACAATTGCACTACCTGATGGCGATGGCTATCGGTCAGAGTTTTTTAAGGTAGGTAAAACTGTCTATTTTCGGGACTTTAACATTGAGATTACTCGTAAGTTCAGTAGGAAAATCAAAAGTACAGTTTCTTACCTTTATTTTGTGTACAATAAAGACATTGTGCAAGGTCTATCAGGTTTTGGGATTATTTACGCAAACATGGGCATAGTAGATATTAGCTATAAGCTCAATGATGCGAATACTATTCGGTTTGAAAGCCAATTTTTAGAAACGAAGCAAGATGAAGGAAGTTGGGCTACGGCTTTGGTGGAATACACGCGTTCGCCAAATTGGTTTTTTGCGGTTTTGGACCAATACAATTATGGAAACAAAGATCCCAAAAAGCGATTACACTATCCAAATGTGATGGTAGGCTACATCAAAGGTGGAAATAGAATTACGTTAAGTTATGGAAGACAACGCGCAGGTATCTTTTGCGTAGGGGGTGTATGCAGAAATATGCCTGCAGCAAATGGGCTTAGTTTGTCTATTACGAGCACTTTTTAAGAAAGTACATCAAGTGCCCTGTATGCTTAATTTTTTGAACACACATGAGCATCTGAATAAAAAGAATATCAAGGTAAAGTTTACCAAAAAGATGGAAGAGTTGTCAGTTACGAAAGAGAGTTCTATAAACTTATGTCGGAGTTTCATTTTATTGAGTAAAGTGGTATAATTTTATTTTTTGGGCGTGCCCCTTGCTGACGCAAGGGTCGGGGCATTCCGCACTGCGCTTCGCTTCGGTACTTCGCT
>JANWVW010000090.1:0-6425 GCA_025056095.1 Bacteroidia bacterium | reverse complement strand
TGCCCCTTGCTGACGCAAGGGTCGGGGCATTCCGCACTACGCTTCGCTTCGGTGCTTCGCTAACGCTTCGCACTGCCCTTACGGGCATGCTCCATGCCCCTCACGCAAATTGCTTGCACAGTTATGTCTTTACCTTGTTTGAGCTTCAAGTACAATCACTTACAAGCTAAAACTTCGCATAACATACAGAGAAACGACAGTTTCAGAGATCCCTTGCGTGAGGCATGCGAAGGGTGGGCGTTAGCCCAGTGCGGAGCGAAGCGAAGCACCGAAGCGTTAGCGTAGCCCGTAGCACGCCGACCTTGCCCACACAAGCGCAAGCGAAGTGTGGGCAAGGGCACGCCCAAAACATTAAAACAAAAATAACCTTCAATGTAACAAAAGTAAAGTAAAAGATAAGCAGTAAAAAAGTCTATCTTTGCTGTATGGAAGGTCAAACTTTAACTTTATCCCTCATTCAGACCAATTTACATTGGGAGAATCCTGAAAAAAATTTGCTCATGTTTGAAGAGTGGTTCAAGCAAGTACCTGCACAAACAGATATCATTGTGTTACCTGAAATGTTTACTACGGGTTTTAGCATGAATACAAGTTTAGCTTTTACATTTTGGGATGAAGTGGGTAGGTGGTTAGAAGAGCAGTCTAAAAAATTAGGGGGTAAGTTGATAGTAGGCAGCGGAATGTACGATCGTGGAAATATATGGGGAGGAAGCGACTATGTAAATATGTTTTTTGCTTGTGAGATTAGCGAAGAGGCACGGCAATTAGACAGACATGGGTTCAAAGCAGTGTATGCTAAACGACACTTGTTCAGAATGGCAGAAGAGCATAAGTACTATAGCAAAGGAGATACACAGGGGCACATTAAAAAAAAGGATTTTAACATTTTTCCTTTAATTTGTTACGATTTGCGTTTTCCTGTATGGTCTGCGAATTATTACAGTCCATTTTTGCAAGAAGTAGCGTATGATTTGTACATTTACGTAGCAAATTGGCCCAAAGCACGCATAAGAGCTTGGGACGTATTACTACCTGCTCGGGCGGTTGAGAACTGGGCTTACTGCGTGGGAGTAAATCGCGTAGGCGTAGATGGTAAAGGTATTGAATATTGCGGACACTCTGCGGTATACGACTACAAAGGTGAGCAGTTGGCTTTTTTAGGTGATGAGGAAGGAATTCTAACCATCACTTTGGATAAAGCTCCCTTAAATGAATACAGGAAGAACTTTCCTGCTTACCTAGATGCGGATGAATTTACATTAGAATAAGTTTTATGCATGCTTTACCTTGGACAAGGTGGGGTTTAATAGCGTTAGCCGTGTCAATAGTGGCTGCTTCTTTGTGGTATAGCAGAGCCTTAGCTCATCAAGTAGCAAAAGAGGAACGTAAAAAAGTAACCTTATGGGCAAAGAGCGTTCAATTTGTAGCTAATTCGGATGAAATAGGGAGTGCGTTTAGCTTTGTTGTTGAAGAGTTAATTAAATCAAACACTAGCGTACCTGCTATTCTAACCGATGAAAAGGGAAATGTGATTAGCTACGACAATATCAAAATTCCTAAAAGACTTACAGAGATTGAAAAAAATAATTGGATAAAAAGTCAAATTGAGCATTTTAAGCAGCATAACGCGCCTATAGAGATAGACAATCCTGAATTGAAGTCAAAATTTTATGTCTATTACACGGAATCCGTTTTGTTGCAGCAATTAAGATGGTTTCCTTACATGCAATTAGGTTTGATTATAGCTTTTGTTATTTTGGGCTACATTAGCTTCAATAATGCTAAAAAAGCTCAGGAGAATCGAATTTGGGTAGGACTTGCCAAAGAAACCGCACATCAATTAGGTACGCCTATATCGGGTTTAATGGCTTGGGTGGAACTGCTCAAAAGCGAATTAGGAGAAAATCACTATTCTATTCAAGAGATAAATAAAGACGTGGAACGTTTGAGAATTATTACAGAGCGTTTTTCTAAAATTGGCTCTGCGCCTGAATTAAAACCTGAAAAAATTTTGTCTGTGTTAGAGGATATATCCCAATATACTTTGCAGCGTTTATCGCAAAAGAAGTATATTCAACTTGAATTTGATTTTTCAGAGATATCCGATTCTGTGGAAGTGTATATGAGCAAACCTTTATTTGAATGGGTAGTTGAGAATTTGGTTAAAAATGCTATTGATGCTATTCCAATAGATAGAAAAGGTCGGATTATGATTACAGCGGGTTTGCATAAAAATGTGGTATGGATAGAAGTACAAGATAATGGTAAGGGTATTCCTTACAAGTATTTTAAGCGGATATTTAGACCTGGTTTTACGACTAAGCAACGGGGCTGGGGCTTAGGTTTAAGCCTTACCAAGCGAATTGTAGAACAATATCATGGGGGTAAAATATATGTCAAGAGCTCAACAGTAGGGATAGGCACTACTTTTAGGATAGAGTTGCCCCTCAAGCCGTTTTAGGGGTTGGTTTATTTTTTATTCAAAATTTGGCAGTATCGTGTAGAGTCATTAAGGACTTTTATAGCTTCTTGTATTTCTGTGTCGTATTTGAAGCTTTGTTTTATTCTACCACTTTCTAAATAGTAATGAAAGGCAAATTCTAGTTCTAAAAGCTCTTTAATTTGAGATTTATAGGTTTGTAGGTCTTTTGTTTTGTCAGAGCGTATTTTGCTTTCTATTTGGTCAATATCTGCTTTTATTAGTTCATAGTTTTTTTCTTTTTCAGCGGCTTTTCGGAATTCTTTGAGTTTGTTTTCTAGGGCAGTGTTGTAGGAGAAATTTCGTTCTAGTGCGAATTTTACGAATTCATTATATAGATTGTCGTCTACTTGGAAGTCTTTTGGAGGTGCAATTTTATCATGAGTTTCTCTGTATTTGAGAACGAAGTCAAAGAATATGTTATAAGCGGATAGAGCTTGAATAATTTCGGGATATTCTTCGGGTTTTATTTCTATGTCGGGCATGATGCCGCCACCATCATAGACTACGCGTTGGTTGCGAGTTTTGAAGGCTTTTTTCATGCTATCAGGGATTAAGGTTGCTTTTCCATTAGCTTTGTGGCTGTAGTCTATTTTTTGGATACAACGACCACTAGGCGTATAGTACTTAGCTGTAGTAATCTTAATTTGAGCGCCATAGCTCAAAGGTAAGGTGTTTTGGACTAAGCCCTTGCCATAAGTTCTTTGTCCAATAACTACACCTCGGTCTAAGTCTTGCATTACACCTGACACAATTTCAGAAGCACTTGCACTATTTTCGTTGACTAGTACAGCAATGGGAATTTCTAGGTCTAATGGAGTATTTTCAGCAACGTAAGTGCGGTTAGAAACTTCTTGTTTACCTTTTGTACTTACAATTACCTCACCTTTGTTGATAAAAAGATTAGATATCATTATAGCTTGGTTAAGTAAACCGCCTGGGTTTCCTCTTAGGTCCAAAATGAGTTTTTTAGCCCCTTGCTTTTTGAGTGAAATAACAGCTTCTTTTACTTCTTGGGCAGCATCTTGGGTAAAGCCTGACAAAGTAATATATCCAATTCCATCGCTGACCATACCCACATAGCGTACATTTTTTATCTTGATTTCTTCTCTTTTGAAGGTTTTAGTTAAAATTTGTCCGTTTCTTTTTAATTTTATAGTAACCTCTGTGCCTGCTTGCCCACGAAGCATGTTTCGGACTTCTTCAGTTTTCAAGCCCTCTGTGCTCTTACCATTAACCTCAAGAATTTCATCACCTACTCTAATATCATTTTTGTGTGAAGGGGAGTTTTCATAGGGTTCAGTGATGATAATTTTTTTATCTCTCTGACCGATTACAGCACCGATGCCCCCGTATTGACCTGTAGTCAAAAATTGATAGTCTTCTATTTCGTTTTGTGGAATATAAGTAGTATAGGGGTCCAAGGATTTGAGCATAGCATCTATACCAATCCGAATGAACTCATTCGGTTCAATTTCATCTACATAATGCTCATTTACTTGGCGATAGATTTTACCGAATATGTCTATGTTCTTACTGATTTGAAAATAATTGTCGTGCGTTTTATCTAAGATAGAAATGTAGCCTACACTACCTATCAAGATGAAGCATAATAAACCAATTATGACAACCTTATGAATTGACTTCATATACTTATTCAATTTCGTGTTTTAATACGCAATATAAGTAAAAAAGTAACACAGTCCACAAAAAAGACTATACGTTGAGCAAAAAAAGATTACTTATTCAGGCAAGATTTAATTTTTTTCAAATTTTGGTAATCCAAAATATTTTTTTGAATATTGCACACTGCTCCATGAGCAATTAAATCTGCCGTGATATGAAAACCGCGTTAGCAAGAGTATTTTCGCAATTGCGCAAGTCTTTTAGACTAGTTATTTTACACGAGGACAATTTTGAGGAAAAAGTTCAGATGCGGTTGAATATGCTCAGTGGACTTACTGTGTTGAGTTTAGGCGCATTAGCTATTATTCTGCTTACAACTGTAACTATTGTTTTTACTCCTATTCGGCAATATATTCCAGGCTACACAGATCCTAGGCTAAGAAAAGACCTTCAAGAAGCATACCTTAAAGTGCAAGCTATAGAAGCTGAACTCAAATATCGCGATGAAATGCTTAAAGGATTGTTAGAGAGGGACAAACCTGCTACACAGCTCTCTAATCATATTGAAGACAAGCGTGCTTTTTACACAAATACAGATAGTATAGAAAAAACCTTTTCTCAACTTACTCCCACAGAAAAAAGCATCCAAAATTACATAGAGAAAGAAGTTTTTTATGATTTAGATCCTAACAAAATAGTAGGCACAGATAAAGAAGCTACTTATTACCAACCTGTGTGCTTCAAACCTGTACAAGGTAGCGTTACCCGTACTTTTGATAGCGATAAAGGTTATTTTGGAATAGACGTATTAGCCAAATCTAATGAACCTGTCAAAGCTATCATGGATGGTACCGTAATCTTATCTACTTGGACTACGGAAGGTGGTTATATCATAGGTATTCAACATGCGAATAATTTAGTAAGTTTTTACAAGCATAATGCTGCCCTGCTGCATAAAGCAGGTGATAGGGTCAAGGCAGGTGACGTAATTGCGATAGTGGGCAAGTCAGGTAGCGATAATAATAATCCTACTTTATATTTTGAAGTGTGGCAAAATGGCAAGCCTGTTGACCCTCAAAAATTTATTAAATTCTAACTTTTGCACGATATTTGCTGTTTACAAGCAGAATAGGTAAGTTTTGTATGCTCAATTGACCTATGAAAGGGACTCAAATTTTGTTAGCACTGCTCTTGTTAGCTTCAATTACTTATGCTTCTGTAACACTCAAGTATTTCACAGCTATTCCATCAGGTACAGAAATAAAGTTACAATGGGAAGTACAATCAGAATATGGCATAACTGAATTTCAGGTTTGGAAGAGAATTGGTTCTGGTAGTGCTGCAAAAATATACAGTGTTACGCCTAATGGCAGTCGGGTATATTCTTACACAGATCTTAATGTGATGAAAACAGACGAAACTAGTCAAACTTATATATACACTCTGCGTATTATGCAAGGCTCTTCTTACACAGACTTTACTCAAAGTGTTACACACAACCCTACTACTATTCAAAGAACATGGGGAAGCATAAAAGCTATGTTCAAATAATTTTTAAAGAATTGGAAGCTTGTTCTAATTTTTGTAATTTATATAAAAATACGTAATTTTGCAATTGTATATTCAGTATGAAAAAATATAAGTTTTTGTTAATTACGTTTTGTTTGTGTGTGTGGCTAAGCATTTTTGCCGCTTGCAATAACGAAGCCTGCCGTGGGGTAGGGGGAAAGCCACGTGTACATGTACCTAAGCATAAACCACCCGGTTTGTTTCCTAAAGGTGCTTGGGGTTCTTAAAAGGTAGGTCAGTAATATAAAAAGTAATTTCTATGGCAGCATGGAAATCGCTTGTGGATATTAGTGAATTAGATACGATTGCAAAACAGTCTTATCAAAAGCCCCAGCTGATATTCAAACACAGCACTCGGTGTAGTATATCAGCTATGGCGCTAGATAGATTAAACAGAAAGTGGAAATTTAGTTCGTCAGAAATAGAACCTTATTATTTAGATTTGCTACAACACCGAGATATTTCTAACCAAATTGCGCAGCAGTGGGAAGTTCCTCATCAATCACCGCAAGTGCTAGTCATAAAAAATAACCAATGTATTTACCATGCTTCACATAATGATATTTGTGTGGAAGATATTGAGCAAATTTTGAATAGCTAAGCGAAAGTTTGCGTTTAAGAGTTTTGGTCAAAAAGCGGAGTTTTTGCGTGAGGGGCATGGAGCATGCCCGCAAGGGCAGTGCGCAGCGTTAGCGAAGCACCGAAGCGAAGCGCAGTGCGGAATGCCCCGACCCTTGCGCAGCAAGGGGCA
>JANWVW010000089.1 GCA_025056095.1 Bacteroidia bacterium | reverse complement strand
CAAACAAGGTAAAGACATGATTGCACAGGTCATCTGCGTGAGGGGCATGGAGCATGCCGTTAGGCAGTACGAAGCGTAGCGAAGTACCGAAGCGAAGCGCAGTGCGGAATGCCCCGACCCTTGCGTTAGCAAGGGGCACGCCCAAAAAATTAAACCACTTTTTTAGAATATTTGAACTAATTGACTTGAACTCTTTTCTAAGAAACCTTAATCCTGTTTTTGTGTTTTTATTGAGGTTTATGCTCAAAAAAACTTTCTATTTCTTTGAACGCTACCATAGTTTTGTTATAGCCTTATTCACAATTTTACTCGCAATATCCATCTATGGAATGACGTTTTTGCGATTTAACTACAAGTTTGAAACTTTCTTTCCACAAAGGGATCCCAACTTGCAATTTTATGAAAAGTACAAGCAGCAATATGGTCCTGATGATAATATAGTATCCATTGCTCTTGAAAATGACGGAAAAACAATATGGGACGTCGCTTTTTTAACTTTATGCGATACCATTGCTCAACAGTGTAAAAGACTACCTCACGTGCAACAAGTGTTATGCATCACACAAATGCAATTGATAGAAAGAGGGGTTTTTGGCTATCAGCCTGTTTCTGCTTTGCCTTATCACAACATAAAGAACTTTGAACCTTACCGAGAAAGATTAAAAAAAGATTTATTTATCAGAAATTCGCTTATTAGCAATGATGAAAAGTCCATAGCCATTCGCTTAATCTACGATCCGAAAATTATTGACAGCAAAGAAAAAGACATTTTAGACGCAAAAATTCACGATATTCTGAAAAAAAACAACGTTAAACGCTTTTGGATTACAGGAGTGCCCCATATACGTACGCAGTACGTAGCCACTGTGCAGCAGGAAATGGCAATTTTTACAACGGCATCGGTAATTGTTACTATTGTAGTTTTGATATTTACGTTTTACAGTTTTTGGGGTGTTTTTATCCCTTTGCTTTGTGTAGTGTTAGCTCTTCTTAATACCTTAGGCTTGATTGGCTTTACAACTCGGGATCTAGGTGTAATGACCAACCTTATCCCTGTAATTATGTTCATGGTTGGCGTTTCAGATAGTATTCATATTATCAGCCATTACAAGGAATATTTACAACAAGGTAAGTCTAAAAAAGATGCTATTGCCCACGCCCTTAAAGCTATCGGACTTTCTACTTTTATTACAGGTATCACGACTGCTATAGGTTTTGCTTCCTTATCGGTTTCTAGTATGCTTCCCATACGCGAATTTGGACTTTTTACTGCTTTTGGCGTTATGATGGCTTGGCTAAATGCCCTTGTTTTGACCCCTTGCATTTTGTATTTAATCCCACCTATGAAACCTTCTCGATGGGAGCAAAAACAACAAGACTGGAAACCTTTTATTCAAAAGATTATTTACTTAACAGATAAATATCCTATTCGTGTAGTAGCAGCCTTTGCTATAATCAGCATAATTGCTTTTTATAGCACAAGTATTATCAAGCAAAATGCTTTTTTATTGGATGATATCAGCCATAAACACAGAATTAAACAAGAACTACGCTATTTTGAACAACATTATCAAGGATTAAGACCCGTAGAAATTGCAATTACTGCAAAAGGTAAAGAAAATTTCAACAGCCCTTTGTTTTTAGCCGCTTTGGATACCTTTCAAACTTTTGTAGAGCAAAAAACTCAAAGCCAAGCTATTTCACCTGTAACTTTACAAAAATATATCCATCAAATTATGGAATACGGAGATAGTACGGCTTATACAATTCCTCAAACTAAAAAAGAAGTGAAAAAAATTTACAAGTTGGCAGAAAAGGCAAGTACTCAAAATCCTTTTAGGTTGTGTTTAGTAGATAGCTTGCACGGGCGAATAACTGCTAAAATGAAAGACATGGGCATGATGGAAGTTGCCCGCATCAATCAAGAAATTGAACAGTTTTACAGGACTAAAATAGATACTAACTTATTTTCATACAAACAAACAGGATCGGCGATATTAGTAGACCAAAACAATAAGTACTTAATAAGCAACTTATTTACGAGCTTACTACTTTCCACAGGTGCCGTAGCAGTACTGATGGGCATTTTATTCCGCTCTTGGCGAATTATTTTTATTACCTTTATTCCAAATGTATTTCCACTACTAGTAGCTGGAGCTTGGATGGGCTTTGCAGGAATTAACCTAAAAGCATCCACTTCTATTATATTTAGTATAGCCTTTGGGATTGCAGTAGATGACACGATACACGTACTTTCAAGATACAGAGTAGAAAGAAAACGCGGTTTGAATAACGTAGATGCCGTAAATACTACTATGCTTTCCACAGGTAGAGCAATTATTATTGCTTCGGTAGTACTAATTTTAGGGTTTTCAGTTCTCATGTATTCCGATTTTGGAGGAACATACTATACAGGTCTATTCATGGTTATCACAATTATTTCAGCTATAACCGCCGAGCTGTTTTTAACTCCACTTCTATTAAAGAAAATGTTAAAATGAGTTAGTTTATCATGTAGTTTTTTTAATAATTTTATACTACGAGGTCAGTATTTTTTGCTAACTTTGTAGCACGGTTTATCAAATCAAAGGTATGGGACTCATAGATGTGTTGTTAGGAAAAGCCACAGCTGTGGACAAGCAGCAGTACGAGAATCTAAAAATTGAGTTGGAAGGGCAGATGCGTGCCCTTCATGAGAGTGCTATTGTATCCGAAACCGACATAAAAGGAAATATTACTTTTGCCAATGATAAATTTTGTCAAGTATCGGGATACAGTAGAGAAGAGCTGATTGGTAAAAACCATAGAATACTAAAGTCAGGATTGCAACCTGATAGTATTTTTGAAGATATGTGGAAAACTATAAGCTCAGGTAAAGTATGGAAAGGACTAATTTGTAATAAAAAGAAAAATGGAGAATACTATTGGGTTGACAGCACTATAGTACCTGTCTTAAATGAGAAAGGACTACCAATTAAATATGTAGGAGTACGATTTGAAGTTACGGAATTGGTGTTAGCTAAACAGGATTTACAAGTCCAACTTACAGAAATCCATGCCCAGCAAGAAGAGATTCAACAAATCAACGAAGAGCTTCAGGCTAATATTGAACAGTTAGAAAAAGTACAGTTGGAACTTAAACACCAATTTGATGCCTTAAATGAAGCTGCCATAGTATCTATTACTGATGTAAAAGGAAATATTACTTATGTAAATGATACATTTTGCAAAATCTCTAAATATTCTCGCGAAGAGCTTTTGGGAAAAAATCACAGAATACTAAAATCAGGAAAGCAGCCCGATAGTATTTTTAAGGAAATGTGGGAAACCATTAGCAATGGTAAAACTTGGCAAGGTATAATATGTAATAAAGCTAAAGATGGTAGCTTTTATTGGGTTCATTCTACTATTAAGCCAATTTTGAACAATAAAGGTCTGCCTGAAAAATATATCTCTATTCGTTTTGATATTACGGCAGAAAAAGAACTCCAAGAGCTCCTTCAAGGCAAAGAAGCTCAGATCAGCGAACTTAATAGCACTCTGATGCTTGCTCAAAAAGCGCTAGAGAAGAAGTTAGAATATTCAGAAAAAGAACTAAAACAATCCCTTAACTATGCCACGCGCATTCAAAAAGCAATTATCCCAACAATCGAAGAGGTTCAAGATAATGTAGGAGATAAATATGAAGTAGGAATTCTATTTCTACCTTGTGAAACAGTAAGTGGTGATTTTTATTGGAGCGCATCCACCCATAACCGCACGGTTTTATTTATTGGTGATGCCACAGGACATGGAGTAGCAGGTTCATACATAACTTTAATTGCTATCAATGCATTAGAGCGTTTAGTTAAAGACAAAATGATAATATTGCCTGATATATTGTTGGAGGAGTTAGATAAAGAAATTCGTAGGGTATTGAAGCAAGATAAACAAGATGATAGGTCAGTTAATGATAGTTTAGAGGGATATGCTGTACTAATTGAAGGTAACAAGGTTAGTGTAGCTTCCAGTTTGCGCCCAATTGTAGTAGTGAGTGCAGATGAAACCAAAGAAATACCAGGTTCTAAAAAAAGCATTGGGGGAAAAGATTTTTTAGGTGATAGTCATTTTCAAGTACACAACTTGGAACTCAAACCAGGAGATACTTTGTATTTATTTTCGGACGGCTACGAGACTCAACTTGGAGGACCTGATGGACATAAAAAATTTGGCAAAGCAGAGTTTATCAAAACACTTAAAGAGGTACATGCTTTTGGTACTACCAAAAAACGTATGGAAGCTCTTCAACGCCGCTTGAATGATTGGAAAGGCTTTTTCGTAGACCAAACAGATGATATAGTAGTGGTTAGTTTAACGGCAAAGTAAGAAACTTAGGGGAAGCAAATTTTATTTTCTACGCTAGTTTTTCCCATTCAAATTCTGATAGATTTTTTGCTTGGGGGTCAAATATCATGTTACGCCCGCGAGCAAAGCAAACTGTAAGTATTTGTCGCAGACTTTAGTAACACTATGCAGGTTTTTTAGGATATTTAGGTGTGGTTTGGCTTTTTCTGTGTTGGCAACACAATCTATTATTGGTTTGTCGTACTCATCTACTAAAATAACTACTTTTTCATGATATTTTTGGTATAATTTTCGAATTAGGCGTTCAAGGTCTATAGAATGATTTACTTTTTCAAAATAAGAAGTTTCATGATACTGATAATTATTACACAAGATTTTAGTAACTTTTTGCTCTATTCTTTGGTTATCGTTATACTCTCCACTGACAAAATGAATTTTAATGGCAGCATATTTTTGTTCCAGTTCCATTTATCTGTATGACCTTTAAAAAGTTCTCTTTTTCCCTCAAATAGACATTGTTTATTAGCAAAGATTTGCCAAACTCACGAGGGCGAGAGAGAAAATAACGCCCTTGTACACGCGTTAAATGTCATATTATTTCGGTTTTATCCACATACATGCCCGTTGATCATACTCTCAAACGTGCTAATACCTATCAGCAGCAGTTTATTCATATCACAAAAGTGTCAAATTGAGTGTTTTATATAAACTGCGAAAGAATTATCTTTGTACATGGATATTCTCAACAAATTCAAAAAACTTTTAAGTACGGGAGCTGAAAGTATAAAAGAAAGCTATCAGAATACTTCTGAAAAAATTAGTGGTGCGTACCAAAGAATTAACAACACACTAAACAAGCAAAAGAACAAAGAAATTTTACTTAGTACTATTCAGAAAGGTATAGAAGAGCGTTCTATAAAGGCACAGGACTTCAAAGAAATTGAGCAGATGCGTCAAGAGTGGGACATTACAGATGCAGAAATGTCTGAAATTAAAATTAAGGCGTTTAAGTTTGCTATGCAAAAAGTAAGAGAGCAAGTAGTTATAAGTAAAGAAGCAATAGATTTACTTTTGCTGTTGGAAGAACATTTTCAGTTCAATTCACAAGAATACGATGCCATAAAAGCAGAGATTACTCGGATTAAAAACATATTTAGCATACAGCAAGGGCAATTTATAACTTTTGATGTCCCTGAAATTAACCTATATTCAAACGAAGAGTGTTTTTGGGTAGAAAACGCAGAGTATGTTGAATTCAAAACAGAGGTTCCTTTTATTCCTAAGCCACCCAAACGTTTTGATGCTCACACGCCTTATATTTTTGGAGAAACCAAAGGTGTAGTGTTTCCTATCCAAAACAACCAAGTGATTGCTAATGGAAAACTGTACATAACTACGCAAAGAGTTATCTTTTTAGCAGAAGATAAAGATTATGCTATCAAAAATAATAAGATTGACTACTTTGAACCTTTTGCCAACGGTTTAATGATATACGCAGATAAAGAACCTGATAAGTTCAAGTATCACTCTACGCAAAACGCTGAGGTTATTGCTTTTGTATTGCAAAATGTTCTTAGGATGGCAAAAAATTGATTTATGCTTTTCTACACTGCCCACAATAAACTAAAAAGATAAGACCTTCGTGGCATTACGTAACCCTTAATTACTTCATATTGAACATTTAGTAAGTTATTTACTTCAATTCTAAGTTGCCAAGTTTGCTTTTTGTACCGAAGGCAATATGTCAAGTTAATGTCTAAGAGTTGGTAAGGCTCTAAATAGCTAGTCTTATCATTCTGTACGCTACTAAATCTATACCCATTGTACTGGTAGGTAGATTGTATGGTTAATGGTTTTGAAGCTTGATATTGTATCTGTGCCTTAATCATTTCAACAGGGGTATAAGGTAAAAGCAATCCAGTAGTTGCATCGCGTGCATCAGTGCGAGTATAGCCGTAATGAAATACAAAATTTTTATGAAGTTGGGCTTGTATATCTATTTCAAAACCTTTGCTAATTACTTTACCAATAGAGTATGTACTCCAAATTACAGGATTTTGAGGAACGCTTACAATTTTATCATAAACGATATGATAGAAAAGCTCCCCCTTGTATATCAGTTTGGCTGATTTATCTATACTTCCACCGTGTCCAAACTGAATATTTTGAGTACGTTCAGGAAGAATGTCAGGATTTCCATAGCCAAAATAGTACATTTCATTGAAAGAAGGAATCCGGGCTGTATAGGCTAAATTTGCATAAAAATATTGTTTTTGATAAATAAATGCATTTGCATATAAAGAAGCATTTTGGGTTGGACTAAAATCGGAAGTAAAATTTGTCCTGAATATAGCTTGAAGAGTGCCATAGTAAAAGTATTTAGCTTTTCTGTTCCATGTCCATGTATCACTTGCAGCTACATTCAATTGCCCACGATATACAAAAGGTACTTTTCTTAAAAGAATTCCCAAGTTATCGCCTTGTAGGTGTGCATACATAGCTTGCGTATGTATTTTAAGGTAGTGATTTTTATACATATATGCAGCTTGATATTGTAAGAGTACGTCTTGGTTAGCGTATTCAAATTGAGCTAGTGGAGTTAAGTACTGCAAATAGTTGAAATGATAGCTTCCACTGATTTCTTGAAAACCGTTTTTACCTACTTTTTGTGCTTTTGCCATTGTCCATGTGTCCCATTCTTGTAACTTTTTTCCAGTAGAGGTCAGATTATTAAATACTATCGCATCGGGAACACCATTGTTATTTTTGTATGCTTTGGAATATGCAGTAAAGTTCCATTTTTGGTATTTTTTTGTCCAAATACCATTGAGTTGATACTGCTTAAATTGAGCGTTTTGTCTGTAAAAAGTCTGATTTTGAAATACAAAAGGGTAGTTATCTTTAGCTTGCTCATATCGGAAATTAACCTTTGAAAAACTGTTTGTTTGAGTTTGCAGCGGAACTGCAAAGTGTAAAAAATAGTTCTCAAAACTGCCTATTCCCATTTTGCACTTTAATTTGTATGTAGAAGGGATAAAGTTCAGTTCTATGTTGCCTGATAACGTGTTACTATGAATATCGCCTTTTCCTTGCGAAACGGAGATACATTCAAAGTCATCTAAAGAAAAATTAGCTAAATTGAAGCTACCTTGTTGAGCAGATTGCAGAGGTACGCCTGCAATAACTACATTTGTTTGATTTGAAGCTAAACCTCGCAAAGAAAATGTTTTTATTCCACTGTGTGAACCGTAATTACGAATATATACTCCATTGATATGAATTAACGCATCCTGCAATTGCAGTCCATTGTTTTGATAGTTTCCTAAACTATCTGCTATCAAAGTTACAGTTGTACCTTCATACTTTTGGTAAGGACTATCAATTATGATAACTGTAGAAAGTGTCCAACTGCTATCTTGTTGTGCGGTAAGCAAAAGAGAGCAAATAATAAGCCACCATACAATTAAAACAGCATAGTACATACTTACAACATCACAAAAGTATAATTTTTATTATTTTTTTACTTGCAACTTTGTTGCATATATTGTATTTTTGCCGCATGAATATAAAGACATATAGCCTTGCAAAAATTGTCCTTATGGTTAGTATACTTGCTCTTCTGAATGCATGTAAGAAAAAGGACGATCCCAAACCACCAGAGAATCACGAGGAGCTCATTACTACGGTTAAGTTAAAAGTAAAAAACACTTTGTTTGCTTCTGACAGCACAGAAGTTGTGTGGAGAGATGTCGATGGGAATGGGGGCAATCCGCCTATCATAGGTACATTAACTCTCAAAGCAAACTCATTCTATTCTGCATCCCTAAACTTATTAGATGAAAGCCACATAGGGCATACTCATGATGTTACTGATGAGATTAACAGGGAGAAAGAACAGCATCAATTTTTTTACCAAGCTACAGGTAATTTGAGTAACTTTACTTATATAGATTTTGATGCAAATAACAAACCTGTAGGGTTACGGTTTTCTTTTCAGACAGGTGCAGCAGGTTCAGGTACGCTTAAAATTACTTTGAGACACAAGCCAAACAAGTCTGCCCCTGGAGTTTCTTCGGGCGATATAACTAATGCGGGCGGAAGTACCGACATAGAAGTTACCTTTCCTGTAACAATACAGCCTTAATACAAGATAACTTCCAGTTCAATCAATATCAGCCACACTCACTAATAAAATGTGGCTTATTTTTTTTGGTGCGCATAGCGTTTAAACTCTTCATAGTCCCTAATATATTCATCTGAATTGTAGGGTTGAGAGTTTAGGCTAAGTAATACGGCAGTGTGTGAAAAACGAAGCTCATTCCAGTGAAAAGTTGGAATATAAAGTCCCTTTCTGGGTTGGTCTAAAGTGAAATATTTTTTTTCCCCATAGATATTTTCTGTGGTAACCCATATTGTGCCTGATACAGCAATTAAAATCTGCTCTAATTCTTTATGAGCATGCCTACCTCTAATTACTTCGTGAGGAGTGAAATATGTCCAAAATACGCGTTTTATCTCAAAAGGGAGGTTTCTTGGAAATTCTGCTACGCTTATAAAACCTATTTGACTATCGCCAATTCCACCAAAATCTAAAAGTGTAGGTTCTTGGTAAGACATTGCTTGAAGAAGATTACTTTATATACATCACCTTTTTGACTGCTTCTATGACGCGTGCAGGGTTAGGTAGGTAGGCTTCAACCAAAGTAGGGGCGTAAGGTAAAGGTACATCAGCACCCATAACTCGCATAATTGGGGCGTCTAGATAGTCAAAAGCTTGGTTTTGAATTAAAAATCCTACTTCTGAAGAGATAGATGCAAGGGGCCAACTTTCCTCAACAATTACTACTCTATTAGTTTTTTTAGCCGTAGCCAATATAGCTTCGTTATCTAATGGGCGAAGAGAGCGTAAATCTAGTACCTCTGCATCAATACCCATTTGTTCTAATTGCTTAGCTGCGGCTAAGCAAACATGAACCATTTTTCCAAAGGTAATCAAGGAAACATCTTTACCAGGGCGCTTTATATCTGCTTTGCCTATGGGGATAATAAAATCGCCTTCCGAAGGATCAGGAACAGGACCTTTATTCCCGTACATCAGCTCACTTTCCATGACAAGAACAGGATCGTTATCTCGGATAGCGGCTTTGAGCAGACCTTTGGCATCCGCAGGCGTAGAAGGACTAACTACTTTCAACCCTGGGCAGTTAGCGTACCAACTTTCAAAGCACTGAGAATGCTGGGCTGCTAATTGACCAGCAGAACCACTCGGACCTCTAAACACAATCGGAATATTAAACTGCCCACCACTCATAGACATTATTTTAGCCGCACTATTGACAACTTGGTCAATCGCAACAAGCGAAAAATTGAACGTCATAAACTCTATTACAGGGCGAAGTCCTGCCATAGCTGCCCCTACACCTATCCCTGCAAAACCTAACTCTGAAATCGGTGTATCTATTACTCTCTCTGGTCCAAATTCTTTTAACAAGCCTTCGCTAACCTTGTAAGCGCCGTTATACTCTGCTACCTCTTCCCCCATTAAAAAAACCAAAGGGTCGCGGTGCATCTCTTCTCGCAGAGCTTCTCTCAAAGCTTCTCTAAAAGTAATTTCTCTCATAATTTTTCTGCTTATGCAAAACTGTACATTTTTTCACAGATATACAAATTTAACACTGATTAGCATTTTACTCATCTGCTCATATTCTGAATTTCAAACTAAATCAAGGTTAAAGTTAAGTTCTATTCAACCTTAAAACATTTTGATTGTCAGCTAAATACAAAAACAACAGCAGGAATTTGGGAGTGCAATATAAATTTGTGTATTAAAAAAGTCCGTTTAAGTCAGTATTTTTGAATACCACAAATAACAACAAAACCACACCTGAAATACAAAGATGAAAGCAATTGTAAAAAAAGTTAGACCTTTACTGCATCCTTCTTCTGCTTCAGGGATTGAGTATATCAACGGTTTATACTACATAATCGGGGATGATGCTAACGCACTATTTATCCTAGATGAAAGTCTAAATGTGCAAAAAACTATTCCTTTTGTGCATGGCTCATCTATTCAGGAGCATATTCCCAAGAAAGAGAAAAATGATTGGGAGTGTATGAGTTTTGTATACGTTCAGGAAGTACCTCATATTTTGATAATGGGTTCAGGAAGTAAGTCAAAGCGAAAGATGGCTTATTTGTATAATCTTGTGTCAGAAACTATGAAAATGTTGAATTATGCTCAATTTTATGACAAATTAGAAAAGGACGTTGATTTTACGCTTGGTGCAGAATTGAATTTAGAAGGATTAGCTTCTACGAATGAGTACATTTATCTATTTCAAAGAGGTAATGTGGCGAAGAAAAATACCTTTTTGCGTTTTTCTGTTCATGATGTTTTTAATCCTATTCATTATGAAGTATTCTCTGC
>JANWVW010000088.1 GCA_025056095.1 Bacteroidia bacterium | reverse complement strand
AATGCCCCGACCCTTGCGTCAGCAAGGGGCACGCCCAAAAAGAAAAATTATTTTTTTCAAACAACAACACTTTTGACTAAAAACAAAAAAAGGGGCAACTAAATGCCCCTAACAACACAATAATCACTCCTTTGAGGCTACATTTTTTCTATTTTTTGAATGTAAGTTTTTTGATTCGCGTCCTGCAAACGCAAAATATACATCCCTTGTGGAACATTAGAAAGATTAAACGTAATTATACCTCCATGAACCGCAATATTAGATTGAGTTATTGTTTTACCTTTCATGTCTGTCAAGGTCAAAGCGTACATGCCCGAAGGTAATTCCATAGTTAAGTGTTCAGGAGTAGGATTAGGATATACGTTAATAGATTCAAAGTTCAAATGAGCAATACTTGATGGCGCCATGATGGTAAATACCGCATCACTTTCATCTTGAATAGGTGGAAACATAAAATCTCTAATTCGTACTTTGCACTGTGTAGAAGCACTACCACCAATTAACCAAGCGTATGTTCCACCGCTACTACCATTAGGAACGCCCATTTGAATAACATTCCAGGTAGCACCATTGTCGCGAGTTTCTTCAATGTCCACTGCACTTATAGAACCAACACTATTCCATTTGATATTCTGAGTAGAACCAATATTCCAAATTTCTGAACCATTAGGAGTTACTACCGTTATGCTCGGCTGTACAATACTGAAAACACTATTGCTACTATCCTTAATTGAAGGCGTTACTGCATCAACTACCTTAATTAAACATTGGTTTGAAGTTACAAGTGGGACAATCATTGTGTGTGTACCCCCTGAACTGCCTGATGCTACAAGAGAAGCAACATTATTCCACGTAACACCATTGTCAGTAGACAGGTATATGTTCACTGTGGGAGGAGATCCTGTAAATGTCCACTGCACAGTTTGATTAGAAAGTGCATACCACGTTTCACCACCATTAGGGCTTACCACTGTAATACTGGTGGTCTGTGAATGTAAATTCACACAGAGAACAGCAATTAGCAGTAACAATGAAAATGAATAATGTTTCATACCATGTATTAAACGTAGTAAGTTTATACATAAGTTAGCCCGAGTACCGAGAAGGTTAGTAAGTGCTTACACCTTTTGAGTATTTGAAACACTTAGTTCATTTTAGCAGATATTCCTAATTTTGGGTACATCTACTTTTGTATGTATTGGAAAACCGCCTTAATGTACAGTGGAATAGGCTTTATGCAGCTGATGCTTTTATTAAGTACAGGAATATTCATACTTCAAACACTCAAAATAAAACTCTCCATGCAATGGAAATTCTTATTTTATGCTTTATGTATTGGTCAATATGTTTGGGCAATTTCAGCTGCTTTGTATTACACCCAAGCAAAAACTGTATTAGCAGGTTCTTTACCTCTGATAGTATTAGCTTTGGTAATAACCAAAACCTCCCCCTCAGCAGAATTGACCTCATATCAACCTAAAACGTACAAAAAACTCATAAAACCTTTATTTCTACTCCCAATTATTTGGGCATGGACTTCAATTCTCAATTTTTATTGTGTATCCCTCAAAGGAAACAGTCTGTACCTCCCCCATTTTGACATTTTACATAGCATAAAAATAAGCTTACACTTACAAAAAACAGGGATAGAAACTTACTACCATTGGCAAAATACGTCTTTTCTTTTTCCCTATCATTACATAGAAATATGGCTACATGCGGCTATACAAACTTTTTGGAACCTTCAGCCTACTTGGCTTGCAATGCAGGTACTTATCCCTATTTTACAACTAACGCTTATTGTAGGTTTGCTTGCGCTGCTTGAACAGTATCAAAAAAAGGTAGATGTATTTTGGTTCATTTTAGCTTGTGGTTTTATCACTTTTCAAGGATGGTTGAATTTTTCACTTCCTTACTACGATACCCAATTCAGTTTTACGCGGTATTCAAGCATGATAGGAGTTCCCAAATTTATGGTAATAGGGACAGTGGCTTTACTCTTCATACTGATACCCTCTAAACTGCGTTGGATAGTCTTTTCTCTTTTGCCGATATTTTCCATTCTTACCTTTCCGATAGCTATTTTTTTAATGCTTGCAGAATTTGTACGCAATCAAAACAAACTGGCGCTTATATGCGCCGCATGGACTACTATTTGGATACTAACTTTTTACTTCTTCACTGCTGAACCTAATCTCTCAAATGACAACTTTACTTACTTTTTTCCTACTTTGAACAACAAGTTTATCTATATGCAGGGCTATTTTCTGTGCTTTGTGTTTTTTTTCTATCTCCCTACGTTTTTGGGACTAAAACAAGATAGAGAAAGTATGTTTGTGTTATGTACAACGGCGGTTGTGGGCTATGTTTTGCAGGTTATGTTCTACCGTTGGTATGATAGTTATCAATTTTTGTTTTTGCTTTTGTTACCTTTTTTATGGTCGTATTCATGGCTTGTGGCAATCCGTTCCCAGCTAAGACAGGTAAAAGTAGTTTTATGTTGTGTGCTGCTTGTAGCACTGTTTCAAAGTCTTTGGTACAAAAGGGATTTTCAGAGGACAGCAGTGGATAATCATTGGATTGATGAGATATATGCCTATTTAAGCACTTTGGACATTTTGGACAAAGGGGCAGCCGTATGGTACTATGACACTCGGCAAACAGACCTATTTTGTTGGAAAGATAAACCTGTGCGTATAATTCCGCTATTAGCTACAAACATTTATTTTGATAGAAATACCAATCCAAAAGATTATGATGTGGTTACGGAGCAGATAATTCAAACAAAGCTTCCTTTTAGGTATAGCTATCAAAGTTCTTTGGAAGAGCAGATATTACATTTTTGTCAGGCTAATCAGGTTCGTTTTTTAGTTTATCCGCATAAGTATTTTTTTATCCAATCTGCTAAAATGAACAAAGTTTTGCGGCGTTTTGAAAACACGAAGGAGCATCTATCTTGTGTAGTGTTGGATTGGAGATAAGTTTGCGAAGTCTTTGTAAAGTCCTGTTTTTTAAGTAAGTAAAGTTTATTTTTGGGGCGTGTCCTTGTGGGCGTTTCGCTTGCGCTCATGCCCACAAGGTCGGCGTGCTACGGGCTACGTGCGGAATGCCCCGACCCTTGCGTTAGCAAGGGGCACGCCCAAAAAATATAAATCAGAAAATTTAAATTCGTATAGCTTTTTTAGTCTTACGCTTTTGCTTCAAAAAATAAGCGGGGTAAAACATTAGTTTGAACAAACTTGTAATTAAGCCACCCAATTACTATACCTACTGCTGCCCCACCAATAACATCCAAAGGGTAATGCACACCTAAATAAATACGAGAATATCCAATCAAGCTTGCCCATAGAAAGGCAAATTTTCCAAAATGAGAGATATCTTTATGCAGCCATAAAGTTAAATAGGTAGCCAAGCCAAACATGTTTGCCGCATGGGAAGATACAAAACCATACATTCCCCCGCACTTTTCAAAGACTAAATGCACATTCGCTAAGGCGTGGCAAGGGCGCAAGCGTTTTATGTTTTCTTTCAATAGTAAATTGCTTGTTCCATCGGTCATAAAAATGAGTACTATCACAAAAAGACAGATCCACACCCCTTTTTTGCCATACTCCTCAATCAAATAAACTAACCAAAACACATATAGTGGCGTCCAAATGTATTTATCGCTAATCCAATACATTACTACGTCCCAAAAAGTAGAATGTTTGTTGTTGATCCAAAGAAACAGCTGTTTGTCTAAGTTAAGCAAAATTTCTAGCATGTTTTCAATTTTTCAAAATAATAAACTCCACTCTGCGATTTTTTGCTCTACCTTCTGGGGTAGCATTGTTGGCAATAGGTTTGGTATTACCATAGCCTTTATAGATGATTTGACTTGTATTTACTCCGCATTTGAGTATGTATTCTGCTACAGACTTTGCACGATTTTGAGAGAGTTGCATCAAATAGTTTGGGTCAGTTCCTGCTGCCCCATTGTCCGTATGTCCTGCAATTTCCACTACGATATTTGGATTAGATTTTAAGAAGTCCGCTAGGCGTTTAAGTTCGCTGTACGACTCGGCTTGTAGGCTGGCACTATTAGGTTCAAAGAAAATGTTATTAAGGCGTATAGATTGACCTACTTCAATTGGCGTAAGATAAAGATTGACTTCAATTTCTTTGAATTCTTTTAGGTCTTTGGTGTCTAAATTTTCACTTGTAGCCAAAAATCCTTGCTTATTTGCAAAAAAGCCGTATCGTTTGCCTTGGGGTAACACAATTTTATAGCTTCCATCTTTGGGGTTAGAGCGTGCTATTCCCAATTCTTGGTCTGTGGATAAATCTCTGTATGTAACGTTAGTGGCAATGGGTTCATTTGTTTTAGCGTTTAGAACTTTTCCATACACAATAAGTACGGGTTTAGGTTTAGCTTCTTGGGGTATTTCTATTTGTATAATGTCCGAAGATCCGTCAATTGCTCCCTCTGTGCTAGCCATGTAAGCATATTTACCTGATGCAGACACGGTATAATAAGCATCCCATTTGTTAGTATTGATGCCTGGACCTAAATTTTGCGGTTCTGACCAGTTTTTCCAAGTGTCATCTAATCTGCGCGTAACAAAAATATCGTGGCTGCCATATCCAGGTTTGCCATCTGTGGAGTAGTATAAAGTTACACCATCAGGAGCTAAAAATGGACTTACTTCATCTCCTACTGTATTGACGGTTTTGCCGATATTCATAGGTTTAGAGTAGCTGCGTTCACCTGTGGCAAAAGAAACATAAATATCTTTGTTACCATAGCTATCTTCTCTTTGCACAGTCATCAGTAGCACTTTTCTATCTGCGGAAACAAAAAACTCGTTATATTTAGCATGATTATAAAAGTCCTCAATTAGAATGTCTTCGGGAACACTCCAACCGTTTTCAGTTCTGTAAGTGATGGATAATCCTTGCCCTTTGTAAGTACCATCGTTTTTATATCTATGCATCATTATCATAGTGTTGTTATCAGGCATAACGGAGATAACTACATTTGCACTGGAATTATTCAGGGGTTTAGACAAATTTCTTCTGGGGGACCAATGTACTTCGTCTAAGCTTGTAGTGTACCATGCGTCTTCGGCATCTTCTGCGCCTCCTACATTTTCGGGGCATCTTTTTATGCCGTAAAACAAGGTTTTGCCATCAGGAGAAATGACAGGAGAAACTTCCTCGTATTTAGTATTTACAGTGTTACCAAGATTTTTCTTTTTTACATAACTTGGTGCATTCGGAACGACGTTAATCAGATTATCTTGCCGAATTACTAGTTTATCCACTTCAACAGTTATTTGTTTATTTGTTATGAAGCCCACACAGTTTCCAAATGGCTTTTTTACAAAAGTACTGTAAACCTTTTCGTTATTGACAAAAAAATCCCACTTTCGTCCTTTTTGTACTATCTTTACCACGTTCCAATTTCCCGCTCGATTGATAGAAGAGGTTTTTTCCCAAGATTGGATGTCAGTATATTGTCCATTGATGTATGAATACAAAATGTAGTATCCATTAGAGGAGATGCAAAAACAATAAGCATTGTCAACGTCTTTACCCCAAGTTATACCGTAGCTAGAATTTTCTAAGCCACTAACCTGCTTCATAGTAGCTTCAATAGAAAAATCTTTTTCGGGGTCTAGAAATATACTGTAATTCCAAAAAGCCCAAGCATTTGCATCTGATTCTTTTACTGTAATTCTATACACCCCGTTTTTAATCTCTTTTTGCGTTTCAGTAGTGTTTCCGTATGTCCAGCCTTTGCTGTAATCATTAAAATCGTCTTCAAACCATACTTTTTGTGCATGTAAGGTACTATAGGCTAAAAGTATCAGCAAAAGTAAACATCGCATAGTCTAAAAAACTCATATTTACTATACAAAGTTACATTAACTTGTTTTTTTGTCCAAAATTTATTTGTTTTGCAGGTCTCAACTTTGATGCCCATGTCAGAAGAAAAATTAACTACGTCAGAAGAGAAAAGTGTTGCAGAAAAGAAACAAAAAATTAGCTTAGAGGATAAGCAAATAGAGGAAATTGTCTCCCAAGCGCCCAAAGCAGAACAGTTTTTAATACAAAACAAAAAGAAAATTTTATATGGCTTGGGGATAATTGTATTAGTTACAGGTTTGATATTGACATATCTCTACTTTTTTGGGGGAGATGAAAGTGAGGCTAATGAAAAAGCCGCAAAAGCTACTATGTATTTTTCCCAAAACATTGCTGAATCTGCTCCCAAAGACTCTACGGCACTAGACAAAGCTATCAAAGGTGATGGGCAAAACAAAGGATTAGAATACATTGCCAAAGAGTACGCCAATACCAAAGTAGGTAACTTAGCAAACTACGAACTAGGTATGATTTACTACCGCAAAGGAAATAAAGATTTAGCTTTGAAGTATTTAGAAAAGTACAAACCTGGCAAAAATATATTAGCTATTACTACCTATGGTACAATGGCTGCCATCTATGAAGATAAGCTCAACAAAGAAAAAGCCGCAGAATACTACAAAAAAGCCGCAGAAGTCTACCCACTTTCTAACTTATCTCCTGCTTTTTTGATGCACGCAGGTAGAGTTTACGAGCAAATGAAAAAATATGATGAAGCTTTGGCTTGCTACCAAAAAATAAAAAATGAATATCCTGATAGTCAGGAAGCTAAAGAAGTAGACAAAAATATTGCTTTGGTAAAATACTCTCGCTAAGTTTTTGAAAGCAATGGAAAACGTGTTCCGTTGCTTTTTTCATTTTTCTTAATTATTCGTAATTTAGCCGAGATGATTAGCCCATTAGATATACGTCAGCAGACCTTTAACAAAGCTTCTTTCGGTGGATATGATAAAGATGAAGTCAGGGCTTTCTTATACAATCTCTCTCTTGAATGGGAAAAGCTGCAAGAGGAAAATCGCCAACTTAAAGTGAATATTGCTAAGCTGACCCAAGAGCTTTCTACGCTCAAAGAAGTAGAACAAGCCCTTCGTGATACGCTTATGCAAGCTAAAACTACCGCTCAACAAACTCTAGAAAATGCTGAAAAACAAGCTATACTACACATTCAGGAAGCCAAAATAACCGCAGAGCGAATTATTGCCCGAGCAAACGAAGAAGAGAAAAAAATTCAAGCAGACTTGCGCAAAAAAATTAAAGAAGTAGAACGAGAGTATAACGAAATACTTAGCCGAAGAGATGATATTATTGAGCAGTTGCGTGCCTTTTTAGCTATTCAAACAGAAAGACTGAAAGCCTTTGAAAGAAATGAAAAAGTTAGATTAGACACCTTTGAACTCTCTGAAAATGAGATGCCTACCTTAAAAATACAAGAGGAACCAACCCAAAATAAGCAAGCCCAACCTATAAACTCATCTCTGACAGATTTAGATGACATACTTAATCAGTTGTAAATATGGCAGAGGTAAAAATAGAAGAATCTTGGAAGCAAGTTCTCTCTGCTGAATTTAATAAACCTTACTTTGAAGCTTTGGTTTTATTTCTCAAACAAGAAAAAGCCAAGCAAAAAATCATCTATCCCAAAGGAAGTGAAATTTTTAATGCGTACGCCTATACTCCTTACCCCAAAGTAAAAGTTGTCATATTAGGACAAGATCCCTATCACGGCGAAGGGCAAGCACATGGATTAGCTTTCTCGGTCAATGATGGTGTGCCGCTTCCTCCTTCGCTAAAAAATATCTACAAAGAGCTACAAGATGATTTAGGAATAATTCCACCTAAAAGCGGAAACCTAACTCGCTGGGCAGTGCAAGGTGTCTTTTTACTCAATACTTGCCTTACTGTGGAAAAAGATAAGCCTTTTTCACATAAGGATAAAGGTTGGGAAGAATTTACAGACGCAACCATAAAAGCCCTTAATGAACGCAAAGAACCTATCGTATTTTTATTGTGGGGAAAACCTGCCCAAAGCAAAGAAAAGTTGATTACTAATCCTCATCACTTAGTACTCAAAGCTGCCCACCCTTCCCCTTATTCAGCGGATAAAGGTTTTTTTGGATGCAGGCACTTTTCTAAAACGAATGCCTTTCTCCAAGCTAATGGTTTAGAACCTATTCAGTGGTGATGAATAAAGAGAACTATCCATTAAGTCCGAATTTTTCTATTGCCATTTGGCTGATAGTATCACCTATAGCTAAGGATGCCGTAGCTGCAGGGCTAGGGGCGTTGAGAACATGAATTGAGTTTTCAGTTTGCTCAAAAATAAAGTCATCTGCGATACTACCGTCGGGATGAAGGGCTAAAGCACGTACTCCTGCACGGCCAGGGTGAATTTCTTCCATAGTCAGCGAAGGAATTAGACCTTGTAGGCTTTTCAAAAATGCTCTTTTGGACAATGAACGCCATTGCTCTTTAACTCCGTATGAAAAGTGTTTTGTAGTTAGCTTGCGAAAGCCCCTGAATCGTAGAGCATCTATTGTATCTTTCCATGAAAAAGCTGTTTTTGTGTATCCCTCGCGCTTAAAAGCAAAAACTGCATTAGGTCCGCACTCTACTTCGCCGTTTATCATACGCGTAAAATGTACACCCAACCAAGGAAATTTAGGATTAGGTACAGGATAAATTAAATTTTTTACTTTCTCCTTGTTCAGCAGTTCATAATACTCACCTCTAAAACCTACAATCCGAGTAAGAGGCTTCAAGCCGTACAACAGTGCTAACCTATCACTTTGCAATCCACCACAGGCTATAACGTACTTGGCGGCATACGTATTATTTTCTGCAAAGATTAAAGTATTTTCTGCCTTCCTTTCAAATCCTTTTACCTCTTGATTAGTCAAAATTATTCCTCCTTTGGATACAAAAATTTCTGCGTATTTATGAGCTACAACTTTATAGTCAATAATTCCCGTGCAAGATACATGAATAGCTTTAACGCCTACACAATAAGGTTCAAATTCTTTAATTTGCTCACTGCTTATTAAACTCACACCTTCAATTTGGTTTTCTATTCCTCTTTGATAAATGGTTTCCAAATACGGAACTTCGGTTTCATCTTTGGCAACAATTATTTTACCACATACCTCATGAGGAATATGATGTTCTTTGGCAAATTTAACTAATGCTCTACGCCCCTGTACGCAAAGTTTTGCTCTGTATGAACCAGGCTTGTAGTAAATCCCTGAATGAATTACTCCTGAATTATGCCCTGTTTGGTGAAAACCTAACTCTTTTTCTTTCTCTAATACGGCAATGGTATATCTATCCGAAAGTTTTTGTCTTAAGAAATACGCAGTGGCTAAACCTACAATTCCTCCTCCTACTATCACAATGTCATAGTTCATAATCAGCAAAAATACAAGCCCATTTACAACAAACAAAAAACTTGTATTTTTGTTTAAGCTTATGGGTAAAACGCTTGTCTTGATATTCATTTTTTTAGGTTTATGGCAGGTACTCCGAGCGCAGTATGCAATTACGGAAATAGGTATTGCCGCAGGACCTGGATATAACTATCCTTTGCAATTGGGATTAAAAAAAGTTGACGGGCATGTAGGTATGCAAGCTAATGTATTTTGTTCCCGATATTTTTGTGGCAAAAAGTATGGCTTTCATGCATTTGTAGGATACAGGGGCTTCTCACGCTTTACCGCAGAGTTTAAGGATACGAACATCAAAATTAACGGCGATATACGTTTTCATTATGCTGAAATAGGTCTTTTGTTCAAAATACGTAAAGAAAAGTTCAATAGACCTAACGAAAATGCACTCTTATTTGGACCTGTAGCCGATATTCTATTTTTAGAACGAGATAAAGGGATTATTCCTGGTGAAGGGCGTAGATTTTTAGCAGGTTTAATGCTATCAGGTTGGATACGAAGAGAATACAAGCGAAGAGCCTTTTTTATACAGCCTGGTGTGCAAGCCATGTTAGTACCCTTTCTGAAAGGAAACGCAGAATTTCTATTCCCATTTGCTACTAAATGGCTAACTGTTTATCCATTTATCAACTTAGCGTACAGCTTCAAAACTATACGGGGCTAAAATTCAGCTAATCTAGCGTTTGTATGAAAGTTATATTTGCGTAATGAATAAATATGCGATTATTGTAGCAGGGGGCTTAGGCACAAGACTGCAAGCCGATAGACCTAAGCAGTTCCTTGAAATAGCTAATAAACCTATTCTCATTCATACTCTATTTCGTTTTTTACAAGCCGTACCTGACATAAAAAAAATTGTAGTGGTTACTCATTTGGATTGGATGGAATATACGCAGCAGATTATTCAACGGCATGTAGCCAATTTTGAGTGTATTGAAGTTATAGCAGGGGGTAAAACGCGTTTTGAATCTGTAAGAAATGGCTTAAAGCATTTATCTTCTTTGCCCAATGGATATGTAGCAGTGCATGATGCCGTACGATGCTGCATTAAAATACAGGACATTCGGCAGGCTTTTGAAGTTGCTCAACAAAAAAATAACTGTGTAGTTTGCACTACGCTCAAAGAGAGTATAAGAAAAATTGTCAGTAGTGGTACAGAAGCCGTGCCTCGTGATAAGTATCTGGTTGTACAAACACCTCAGATATTTTTGTTGCAGGATATGCTTAATGTGTATTTGCAGCAGATAGAAATTGAACCTCAATACATTACGGATGATGCTTCTTTAATGGAACAATATGGGCATCAAATTTTTACGATTTTGATTGCTGACCATAACATCAAAATTACTACTCCGCAGGACTTGTATTTAGCTGAATACTTGTTACGAAATTCTTGCTCCTAAGATTGTGTGAGTTGTTTTTTTCTTTTTGGGCGTGCCCCTTGCTAACGCAAGGGTCGGGGGGGGGGGCGCACAGCCCGGCCGGGGGAGGAG
>JANWVW010000087.1 GCA_025056095.1 Bacteroidia bacterium | reverse complement strand
GCGTAGCCCGTAGCACGCCGACCTTGCCCACACAAGCGCAAGCGAAGTGTGGGCAAGGGCACGCCCAAAAAATTAAACAAAAAATTACATAATCCTAACACCAGAATTTGATAAATGTACATTGGAATGAACTATTTTACAACTAAAACCGTTACACGAATAAGCCCTATGAAAACCGCCATAGTTATCGGAGCAGGACTCGGAGGACTTTGCACCGCACTGCGACTTACTCAAAAAGGTTACACAGTAAAAATAATTGAAAAAAACTCAACCTTAGGGGGAAGATTAAACATTCTACAAGATAAAGGATACAGCTTTGATGTAGGTCCCTCATTCTACTCTATGTCCTACGAATTTGATGAACTATTTAATAGTATAGGAATTAAAAATCCGCTTCAAATAGAAAAGCTAGAACCTATTTACCAAGTATATTTTAGAAACCGCAAAACGCCTTTCAAAATCTACACAGACATAGACAAACTTGCCCAAGAATTTGCTTTTGAAAGTAATTTCAGAGAAAAAATAGAAAAGTATCTTGAAAAAGCCGCCCAATTTTTTCACGACACTGAAAAAACAATCGTTAAGAAGAATTTTAACTCTATCCCTCACTATCTGCTTGGAATGACAAAAGTTCCCCTAAAACACATTCCGTACTTATTCCAATCCATGTGGAAAGTATTAGACAAAACGTTTGACCACGAAGAAACTAAAATTATTTTTTCATTAGTAGCCTTTTTTTTAGGTTCTACGCCCTTTGAAACGCCCTCTATTTATGCTTTACTCAATTATACCGAGCTCAAACATGATGGGTATTGGGCAGTAAAAGGCGGGATGTACAGCATCGTGCGTGAAATTGAAAAAATACTCAAACAAAGAGGTGTAGAATTTATTACCAATACAGAAATTGTAGATTACGAAAACGGAAAGCCGAATAAAATATCCGCTTTCATAGATCAAAATGGAAAAAAATACGCTGCAGATATTTTTGTAGTAAATAGTGACGCAGCTGCTTTTAGGGGAAAAGTGCTCAAAAAAGCTAAATATGAAGAATCAAAGTTGGATAGGTTAGATTGGACACTTTCACCTTTTACTATTTACCTTGGAGTTAGAAAAAAACTCAAAAATTTGATACACCACAATTACTTTTTGGGGGATAACTTCAAAGAGTATGCAAGTAAGATATTCAAATCTACTATCGCGCCTGAAAAGCCTTATTACTACGTCAATGTAACCTCAAAGTCTGATCCTACTACTGCGCCCGAGGGGTGCGAAAATGTATTTATCTTATGCCCTGTACCTGACCTACGCTATAAAAAAGATTGGAACGATACAGAAAGCTTTGCTTTGAATATTATTCAGGACTTGCAGGAACGCATAGAAGACAACATTTTAGACTACATTGACACAATGCACGTTATGAATCCCATAGATTGGCAAAACAAATTCAATCTATACAAAGGTTCAGGGTTAGGACTTTCGCATGGGATGCTGCAAGTAGGTGGCTTTAGACCTAAAAACTATGACGAAGACTACAAAAATGTGTTCTATGTAGGTGCATCTACTACGCCTGGAACAGGTCTGCCAATGGTTGTAATTAGCTCAAAGTTAGTTACTGAACGGATTGAAAAAGCAAACCTATAATTTTTAACATATATGGACGCACTTGCATTATATTCTCAATGCTGCGCCAAAATGGCTAAGCTACTTACAAAAGAGTATTCCACTTCGTTTAGCAGGGCTATCCATCTTTTGTATCCTTCCTTGCGCAAGCCTATATACGCTATTTATGGATTTGTGCGATTAGCTGATGAAATTGTAGATACTTTCTATCACCAAGACCAAAAAGCCGTATTTGAAGAATTTCGTAAGGAAGTAGATAAGGCGCTAAGGCTAAAATTTTCAATCAATCCTATTTTGCATGCTTTTCAGGAAGTGGTTCATCTTTATAACATTCCCCGAGAGTACATTGACGCTTTTTTGCATAGCATGGAATTAGATTTGACCAAACATGAATATACGGATGATGAAGTAGCTGTATATATTTATGGTTCAGCGGAGGTAGTTGGACTAATGTGTTTGTGTGTGTTCGTAACTGATGAAAAAGAAAGGGAGGTTCTTATACCATACGCAAAAAAGTTAGGTTCTGCTTTTCAGAAAGTTAATTTTTTGAGAGATATCCAAGCAGATTTGCAAATTAGGAAGCGTGTTTATATTCCCAAAGAGCTGTTAGAAAATGGCAGAATTACAGAAAAAACTAAAAAGCGCTACGAAGAGATATTAGAACAAGAATTTCAAGAAGCTCAAAAAGGGATCGATTTGCTACCTAAAACTTGCCGTAAAGGGGTACAAATTGCCCATACTTATTTTTATGCTTTGTTCAAAAAAATACAGCGCAAAAGTGTTGAGGAAGTTTTACAAAAGCGTATTCGTATCAATAATTTTCATAAGCTGACTTTACTAGCACGGGCATCTTTATTATGGTAGCTACTGCATTCTTATTGCTTTAATAGGAGATATTTTCTTACTGTACAAAGCAGGAAAAAGCATAAAGGCTGTACAGACCACAATTACACCAAAATCAATAGACAATAAACTGGTTATACTAAAACGCATAGGTACGTAGTCTAAAAAGTAACTTTCGGGGTTGAGCTTCAATACTCTGTAATGCTGTTGGATAAAAACGATAATTGAACCCAGCACATTCCCCACGATACTGCCCAAAGCAATTAACATAGCAGATTGATAAATAAAAATACCTCTAATTTGAGTCTCTTTTGCTCCCATTGCTTTGAGAATTCCAATAGTTTGAGTTTGCTCTAAAATCAACACTAAAAGTGTGCAAGTCATGTTCATAGTAGCCACTATTAGCATTAAAGCGATTATGATGCGCACATGCCCACCTTGTAAATCAATCCAATTGAATAAATTCGGATAAAGCTGATAAATGGTATAAACTTCTTGTTCTAATATCCCCAAGTGATGTAAAATATTTTGAATCCTGTCTTTATCTTGCTCTAATCTACTTTTATCTTTAAGCCATATTTCTAGCCCCATCGTTTGAGCGGGTTGCCAATCTAAGATTTTTTGTAACAGATAAACCGATGCTATAACTGTATTTTCATCAATATTCTGCATGTTAGTTTGAAAGATACCTACTATTTTAACTACACGCGCCTTAGCATTTTGCTGTAAAAAAAAGAGTTTTAACTTATCATTTAATTTGAGTTGGAGCTTTTGGGCTAAGGTTTTACCAATAATAACCTGCAAAGCACTGTCTGTATGGGGAAGTTTGCCTTCAACAAGGTGTTGCCTAAAAAACTCAAGTGGATTTTCTTTGCTTACTCCTTTAATGAGAATACCCTCTATGTCTGTTTTACTTTGTGCTAATGAAGGTAGTAGAACATAATGGCTAATCCGCTCTATATTCGGATGTTTGCTTTTTAACTTTTGGACTAAGCTGTCTGAAAAAAATATAGGTTCATTACTTATTCCCTCTTGGGCGTTATATCTACCGATTTGCAGCTGGGCCTCATACCCAAAAATAGCTTGGGTAATTGCTTCTTTAAAACCGCTATGAATGGAAATAGCCACTTGAATCACACAAACAGATACAACTATTCCAATAACTCCTATCCATAGAATTACACTGCTTTTATTTCTTTTTCTTTGAAAAATTGTTCTAAAAGCTATATAACGTGCAAACATGACACAAAAATAAATTCTAATAACTTCTTACTTTGCTTTTTGATATGAACTGCATACAATAAAATTTGATTTTTTTACACAAAATACATATAAATTATTTGTGCTGTTAGTTTTTTTTGCGTAAATTTGCAGAGTTTAATAAATTAAGGTATGAAAGGACTGTTTATTCTTGTATTTACTTTTTCTCTTTTCTTGACTACCCCCATAAGAGTAGGTAACCTTGTAATGGAATTACCTGATGGGTTTGAAATTCCCAAAGGAAGTGGGATAGTAAAAGAAAAAAATACACTTTATTTCAAAGCGGTAGGACTTGAAGAGCAAGATGTTTTAGAATTCAAAGTAATGCCTCGCATCTCCGAAGTTAGTATAGAAACGGCAAAGAAAGAGATTGTAGAAAAGTATAAGCCAGAAACAGATTATGGAATAGAAAATTTCAAAACGCCCTTCTTTAAGGGACACATTGCTTGTATGCACAATAATGAAGCTAACACTTTAACTCATGTAGCTGTGCTACGTAACGATCTAAATGCCTACCACATTGTTTTACGACAAATGTATAAAAGTAAACAGCAGGGGGACAAAGTTTTCAAAAAGTTTCTAAATTCTGTGGAAAAAGCGCCTGTCAAGATTGTGCATCAGAATGATAGATAATTTGACCTTTTTAAGCTAACCTACAAAGTTTGCACAAGCCATTAGTTTTTTTATGAGACCAAAAATTCCAGCGGTATTTCTAAATAAAATTCATAAATTCCTTTTTGAATTTTACAAGCACTTCCATACTTTTGTAGCAAACTTCAAAACTCAAGTCTATGAATATTAAAAAAGCTGTTGATACAAAATATGAGCATTATACGCTCAATGCGTTACTAAATGCCCCTGTATCTGCTTTAGAAGGCATCGGACCTAGCGCGGCCAGAGTTCTTGATGAAATCATGGGCATTCGCAACATCGAAACTATGCGGTATTTCAACCTTAAACTACGCCGTTTGCCTGCTGATAAGTTACAAGCTGTATGTCAAGCATTTGGGGTTTCTAATCGTGCAGAACTGATTGCAAAACCTTTTGTAGGCATTGCTCGCGCTATTTGCGAATTGGCTAAGTACGAAAGAATTAACATAGCTGCAGCATTAGACAAAGAATATGAAAACAAACGATTTAATGATTTGCTTAGTGCTCCTATAGAAGCTATTCAGGGTATAGGAAAGGCTTCCGCCGAAGTGATCACTAAGCACACAGGGGCTAAAACTATTGGTGAATTAGGCTATATTTTTGTGGATAACCTTAAAGAAGAAGACAGAAAAGCGCTCATTGAGTATTTCAAATTAGAAGATGAAGAAGCTCTTGATGATTTTTTTGTTTTTGAAATTGCAAGATCTATTGTAGCCCTTGCAAAAGTAGAAGAATAGACGTTAATACTTGTAAAAACTTTATATTGCTAAAAATTGAACAGAACTTTAAGATAAAACAGAGGACTTTTGAAATAGTTACGCATACTAACATCCTCAAACATGCAAACAAGTGTTTCTTGCAAGCCTTTTGAACGGCTTGCTTTTTTTACTATCCAATTGAATAACCAAGGATACTGTACCAAACGCTGTAAAGTAGTACTGATTTCTAGTTCTGCTTTTAGTCTTTGTGTAATAGCTGTGTCATAGCCTAGTAAAACTTCTTCTGAAAAGTCTAATTTATGGTCTAAACAATGCCGTAAGGTTAAAGCTGCTAAGTAACCTGAATACATAGCATTGCCTATGCCCTCGCCTGTAAAAGGATCTATCAATGCGCCTGCATCGCCCAAAAGTAAGTACCTATGCCCTGATAATCTTCTTAATTTTGAACCTAACGGCAAGTTCCATCCTGTAATCTTACCTTCCAATTTTGCATGTGTGAATCTTTTGCGAAGTTCAGGTTCATTTTCAATGCAATCCAAAACTTTTTGGCGCAAATTTACACGATACTTGCTAATATAGTCGCTGCGCATGCCTATGCCTACATTAACTGTATTTTCTGTCAGAGGAAATATCCAAAAGTAGCCAGGTAAAAGAGATTTTAAGTAGTGTAGCTCAATAAAATTTTGTGAATGAATACCTTGTACATTCTTAAAATAAGCCCTTACCCCCGCACAGTGGTGCTTAGGGTCTAATTCATATTTTCCAAACCGAGAAGCTATGATAGAATTTGCCCCGTCAGCACCTAAAATAACTTTGGTATAGTAAATAAGTTTTTCCTTGCCATCGGTTTCAATCATGATGCTGTCAGGTCTATAGCGAGCAATT
The DNA here is from genome assembly GCA_025056095.1 of Bacteroidia bacterium. Taxonomy (NCBI): domain Bacteria; kingdom Pseudomonadati; phylum Bacteroidota; class Bacteroidia; species Bacteroidia bacterium. The sequence continues at coordinate 4,887 of JANWVW010000087.1, read as the reverse complement.
TTAACCTCTGTACCTTCATGAAAACGAATAAGAGGTTCTTTTTTGATCTTTTCAATTAAAAAATTATCAAAATCCTTTCTGCGAATAACAAATCCTGGTGGCTTATCAGGTTGAGGTTGTTTTTGAAAAGGTAAATCTACTCTATGACCGTCCGGAGATATAAAGCTAATTCCCCATGTGGTTAAAGCATAAGGTTGGGCTTGTAGTTCATTTATCCAAGCAGGTTCAATTTTGCGAATAACTTCTAAAACCTTACCGCTAATAGCATCGCCACAAATTTTATCCCTTGGAAAAATAGCCTTATCGAACAAGGTACATGGAATACCAAGTTTAGCTAAGGTAAGTGCAGCCGTAGCACCCGCAGGTCCTGCACCAATAATAGTTATTCTTTCATGCTCATCCATACAACTACGAATTCTTTTTTATTTGATGCTCTACTTTAAGTTCTAAACCAAAAGCAAACTTAAAGTGTTCTAATGCGTTCTGTCGTATAAAATCTATTTCTACATCAGGAACCTCATCAGCATGTACGTAAAGTATCACTTTATCTTTTTTAATCTCTGCTGAAACAGACTTTACAACATGCCTACGGGCATAGTCTAGCCCTACTGCAATTCGTAATATAGCCGATAGCCGATTAACCTTATCTCTTTCAGCGGGAGATAATACATTGTAATGTAAATGCTCTAAAGAAGGTAGGCTTTTTCTGTGGTAGCGAACAATATTACTTAGCCAAACAATTTCATCACTATTGAATCCTGCTAAACCTGAATGAAGAATAATATACTGTCCATGTTTATGATAGCCGCTTCGGTTTATAAACATCCCAACTTCGTGTAATAGAGCAGCATATTTAAGTAGTTCAGATTCTTTATGTGAATACTGATGTAAAGGTAAAAGTGCATTAAATAAGTTAGTAGCTAAATGACTTACCTGTAAAGCATGTTGTTGATGTGCCCCAAACCTTTTGCTTAGCATTTTTACGCTTTTTGTACGAATATTTTGCTCAAGCTGTGTATGAATCTCTAAAAGTTGGGCAGCATGTTCCTCTACGTAATTGTAAATTATTCCTTCTTTTAGCGCATAGTGCGACACTTTAAGTATCTTAACCGTAGGTAAATAAGAAAGTACAAAATCTATAAGAATACAACCAGGTACAATCATATCTACGCGTTGCTTATCCATGCCAGGTATTTGCAAGCGCTGGTGTACATTTGAATTGACAATTTGATGAAAAACAGACTTAAAGTCTTGGGGCGTGAAAGAAAACTCATTGATGGTTGTAATATCTTTTTTTTGTTTGTGGGCAATAATTTGTCCTATTGCTTCAAAAGAACCTGACGAACCTACAATAGTCTTTACCTCAAATTCTTGGATTTCTTGCAGAAGCTTTTCAAGTTCATTTTTGAGGTGGCTTCTAAGTTGGGCAAGATCATTTTCTGTAATTGGATCAGATTTTACAAAAGCATCTAATAAACGTTGGGCACCTACATTTATGCTCCGTATCAGTTTAGCACTATTGGCGTTGCCTACGATAAATTCTACACTTCCCCCACCGATATCTATCATTAAAACCTCCTCGTTATCTAGATGAACAGCATGTTTTATACCTTGATAAATGAGGGCGGCTTCTTCATTTCCGTTGATAACTTGGATATCTATACCTGTTTGTTCTTTGACAGTTTTGATAAATTCTTTTCCATTTTTGGCACTTCGAATCGCTGAAGTCGCCATAGCGATTACTTTATTTGTACCTCTTGCATCTATAATTTTTTTGAATTTTTTTATCGCACATAATCCTCTTTCAAAAGCTTCGGGAGCTATTTGTCCTTGACCAATCCCACCCTGCCCCAATCGTACCATTTCTTTATACTTTTCTTTAATTTGGACTTCATCTTTACTTTTAATTTCGGCAAAAGTGAGGTTAAAAGTATTTGTACCTAAATCAATAGCTGCCAAAACTTGAATATTTTCCATGACACAAAAGTAACGCAAAATCTACATAACCAAAATTGATAAACTTTTACTTAAATAGGTCTAAAAGATAATTTTATTTTTTGGGCGTGCCCCTTGCTGCGCAAGGGTCGGGGCATTCCGCACGTAGCCCGTAGCACGCCGACCTTGCCCACACAAGCGTAAGCGAAGTGTGGGCAAGAGCACGCCCAAAAAAATCAAATAAAACTTTTTTATTCCATTTTTGTTTGTACTTTTGCAATCGGCTTAGGGGTGCTTGTGTATCTTGCATACGCAGGCTGAGAGTATACCCTCACTACCTGACCAAGATAATACTTGCGAAGGGAAAGCGTCATACGAGAATATACAGGCATCTTTTAAGCCACCTTCATTTATTTAATCTCAAAGCGTTATGTATATTCTCGGTTTAATCCTTAATTTGATTACCTTTTCTATTACAGGCATTGTACAAGATGCAGAAAATCAACAGCCTGTAGCAGGTGCGGTGGTTTCCATCCTTGAAACAGAAGAAAGTACTACCACCGACGAAAAAGGACAGTACGGTCTGTACAACCTTGATCCAGGTACATACACCGTACAAGTGCAAATGTTAGGTTACCAAACTACTAAACAAACCGTAGTTATCAAAAACGAAAACGTAGTAGCCAACTTTCTACTCAATCCTCTCAACATCATGAAAGAGGAAGTAGTAGTAGAAGGTATCCGCGCAGATGAAAAAGCTCCCTTCACTCAACAAGTTATCACTCAAAAACAGATAGAACAAGTCCATTATGGACAAGACCTTCCTGCATTTCTTAATCGTACTACGGCAGCGACATTTTACAGCGATAATGGCACAGGAATAGGTTACCAGTTTTTGCGCATTCGCGGTATGGATCAATCTCGTATCAACACTACTATCAACGGTATTCCCTACAATGACGGTGAAAACCTGTGGGTTATCTCTGTCAATATCACTGATATTCTCAATAGTTTGCAAAGTATTCAAATTCAGCGCGGGGTAGGTACTTCTTCAAATGGCGCTGCATCTTATGGAGGCTCTATCAACTATGTAACTCAAGATCTATTGCATGATCCAGCGTTTAATGTTCAATTAGGTTACGGTTCGTTCAATAGCAAACGCGCCACAGCGGAATACCATACAGGTCTACTTAAAAATAAATTTGCTTTCTACGGGCGATTCTCTAACACCTACACAGATGGCTATCGCCAAAATTCAGGTTCAAACATTAACAGTTACATGTTTAGCGGGGGCTATTTTGGTAAAAATAGCGTGCTCAAATTTAACTTCTTTGGAGGTAAAGAACAATCTAAGTTGGCTTATTTAGCCATAGACAAAAAAACCTTAGACACAAATAGGCGCTATAATCCCCTTACACGATATGATGAAGACGTGTTTATGCAAAACTTTTATCAACTTCAATATGAGCAGAAAATCAATAATCGCATACGTTTAAGTGCATCTCCGTATTACATACAAGGGCGAGGGGGCTACCGTACATTTGTGTATAATCCCACTTTTGAAAGTCTAAATTTACCTAATATCATCACTCCTACGGATACAATTACAGGTATAGATAAAGCTCTCTGTACGTACGATTTAGTTTTAGATACCTATGGTGCTATGGCAAATGCTATCTATGAAGATAGTCTAAACAAGTTTATCTTGGGCGTACACGGTAATACGCATTCAGGTACACATTTACAAGATATTCTCAATGCAGAACTACTCCCACCGGGTACTCTCCCCAAGCACAGAGTATATGAGAATACAGGATATAAAACAGACATGAGTGCTTTCATTAAAGCGCAGCGCGCTTTTGGCAAATTGTTAATTTATGGCGATGCACAAATTCGGAATGCTTCTTTTCGTTACCTTGCCAAAGACTTTCCTATTTTGAGGGATACCTTTAAGGTAGATCCTATTTCTTGGACGTTTTTCAATCCCAAAGCAGGTGTTAGATACGAAATAAACAAGCAAATTAGTGTATATTCTTCCATAGGTATGACCACGCGCGAACCTGCGCGCATAGACATGTTCGGTGGATTAGGCGAACGCGCATACAGCGGACTTAGGTTAGACGCAGTAAAGCCTGAAAGCGTCGTAGATATTGAAATTGGGCTAAACTATCAGACTAAAAATTTCACTTTGCAAGCCAATTTGTACAATATGAATTTTAGAAATGAAATTGTTGCTACAGGTGAATACAACGCTATTGGTATAGCTTTGAAGCGAAATACTCCTCAAAGTTTTCGCAGAGGAATAGAATGGGATTGGACTTGGCGAATTGCACAAAAGCTTTACTTAACTCAAAACATGGCTATTAGTCAAAATAAAATCAAGGAGTTTACGCAATTTTACACAGTTTTAGATGAATTCGGGAATTTTGTAGAGAACAAGAAAGTTGTGTTCAAAAATACGAACACGGCGTATAGTCCGAGTGTAATAGGTTTTCAAAGTGTAAGGTATGTACCTAAGAGTTGGCTATTCTTTGAAGTAGCAGGCAAGTACGTGAGTAAAATCTACTTGGACAACACTTCTAATGAAAATTTAACCATTCCAGGCTTTTTCTATGCAGACTTTGCGGGGGGCATTTATTTGGACAAATGGCTTAAACATGGCAAATATTTGCTCAAATTGAACGTCAATAACTTTACAAACACACATTACAGTATGAACGGCTACACATATAGTTTTATTACTCGCACAGCTAACGGCGATGTACAAACTGACATACCTTTTTACTTTCCCCAAGCTACTTTGAACTACTTCATTACTTTGGATATACGTTTTTGATAAAATTTTTTGGGCGTGCCCTTGTGGGCATTTCGCTTGCGCTCATGCCCACAAGGTCGGCGTGCTTCGGGCTACGCTCACGCTTCGGTGCTTCGCTTCGCTACGCACTGGGCTAT